>JAUSPJ010000114.1 GCA_030655795.1 Fidelibacterota bacterium
CGGCAATTATTTTGATCGCTATTATTTGTGAGATCGGGAATTCGCTGATATAGAGTCTACAGGTTTTACAGGCGACGCCCAGCCGTTACCTGGAAGGCTTGGAATTTGCGACATTATTTCGGGAGAATTACTGTTGAAAAATATCTATAGTGAATTACTTGAATTAAGTCGCGGAAACTTGGCTGGAGTTTTGATTACTGTCGTGCAAAAGACCGGCTCCGGTCCGGCGGATTCCGGGACAAAAATGCTGGTTTATCCGGACGGATCGATTATCGGTACGGTTGGCGGCGGGACCATTGAGAAAATGGCTATTGAAAAAGCGATAGTAATGGTTAAAAACAAGGAAAACTGTCTCGAAGAATTTACGATGAATGAACCTGAGAGCGCCGGGACGCCGACCGGGATGCTTTGTGGCGGAACGGCGACGCTCTTTTTTGAATATTTCGCGCCCAAAAACCATCTCTACATTTTTGGCGCCGGACATGTTGGTAAGGCGCTGGCATACCACTTGAGGAACCTGGATTATTTCGTGACGGTAATAGATGACCGGAAGGATGTTCTCGAGAAAATATCCGGCGCTGACGAAAAAATATTAAGCAGTTTTGAAACGGCACTGGAAAATCATGATGTCGCTGTAAATGCCTACTTTGTTATCGCTACCTATCAGCACAAATATGACGGATTAGTGTTAAATCGTATTTATAAATCCAGCTGGAACCCACAATATGTCGGTATGGTTTCGTCCCGGAGTAAGCAGAAAATCCTGTTGGACAAACTCAGGACTGAAGTTCCGGATGTAAACCTTGAAAATTGTTTTATTCCTGTCGGGTTGGACATTGGCGGCGGATCGCCAGATGAGATTGCATTATCGATTATTGCTGAAATTCAGGCGGTTCGGTTCGGGAAAACCGGGGGGCATCTGCGGGGATGATTATTCTGGTCACCGGCGAAGTTAACGAAGGTAAGACGAACTATATGCGCTCCCTTTACCGGGAACTCGGTGTGGGTGACGGTTTCATCTGTCCAAAGGTGTTTGAAAACGGCGAGTTCATTCGCTATGACATCCGGCGTCTGAGTAGCGATGAGAGCCAGGCTTTTGCTTATCCGTTGGAGTCGGTACCAAGTGATTGGAATGAAAAGTGTCGATTCGGGAAATATTCATTTTCTTCCAAAGCAATACATTTCGCAGAGCAAATCATTGATGAGTTGATTGAACAAAAGATTGAGCCGATTATAATCGATGAAATCGGGCCTCTGGAGATTGAGAACCACGACGGTTTTTATAACATCATCAAAAAGCTTTTAAAAACACAATTGGGAGCATTTATATCTATCCGACGATCAATGTCCGACGATTTTGAGAATGCATTTGGGATTGAACCACGAATTATCTCAAAGAGATGCCTATGGCACACCAATTATCCCAAAGGGATGCCTTCGGCACACGAATTAAAATTGATAAAATGGAATCGGATTCATGACGGATCTATTTTTTAAGAAAGAAGTATTTGAAATTGTCGGGGCGGCAATAGAGGTACATAAAGTCCTTGGACCCGGATTTTTAGAAGCAGTTTATCAGGAGGCTTTGGCGATTGAATTTGGATTGCGAAATATTCCTTTCAGTGAACAATCACGCCAGATAATTGGATATAAAGGACATCAATTGAAGTCCTATTATGTACCGGATTATATCTGTTATGATGAGATAATTGTTGAGATAAAAGCGATAAAACGTTGTTCCGAAATCGAGGAAGCGCAAATTATTAACGTCCTGAAGGCTACAAAGAAAAAGGTAGGCGTTCTCATAAATTTTGGAGAACTATCCCTGCATTGGAAACGATATGTATATTGAACCACGAATTACACTAATTTCATAAATTCAGATTCCGAGATAATGAGATAAATGGATAATTAGAAAGTAGATGAGAATATATATTCGTGTAATTCGTGAAATTAGTGGTTAAAGAAAAGAGGAAAATATGATTGATTTGACGGTAAATGAGAAGCAGTTACAAAAAACCATACAGCGCTGTAAAGAGCGGGATATCATTATTCCGACCTTTCAGCAGATGAAACATCCGCAACTGATTCCTGACTCGATCAAAACCGAATTGAAATCCATCGGTCTATGGGATGTGCATCCCCGGAATTTATTCAGGATCAGTTGGAAAAACGAACCGGTAGCCAGCGGCGGCGGATATGCGGGTGTGAATTATATGGCGCTGCCGCCTGAACTCACCGGTGTCAAAGCGAAAATCATTGCTCTGGTCGGCAAATGGTTCCCCACGGGCGCCCATAAAGTCGGAGCTTCTTTTGGATGTCTGGCGCCGCGCCTGATAACCGGGCAATTCGATCCGACCTCCCAGAAAGCGGTTTGGCCGTCGACGGGCAATTACTGTCGCGGTGGCGCTTACGATTCGGCGCTGCTGGGGTGTGAATCGATCGCCATTCTGCCGGAAGAAATGTCTAAAGAACGTTTTGAATGGCTGGCAAAGATCGCCGGTGAAGTGATTGCGACGCCCGGTTGTGAGAGCAATGTGAAAGAGATTTTCGATAAATGCCGGGAACTGCGTAATACCCGTGGCGACGATATTGTGATTTTTAACCAGTTCGATGAAATGGGCAATCATCTCTGGCATTATGAAGTTACCGGCAGCGCCCTGGCGGAAGCCCTGAAATCGGAGATGGGACCGAACGATTATTATGCAGGAATCATTTCCTCTACCGGATCGGCAGGCACCATCGGCTGCGGT
Source organism: Fidelibacterota bacterium (assembly GCA_030655795.1). Lineage (GTDB taxonomy): Bacteria > Fidelibacterota > UBA2242 > UBA2242 > UBA2242 > B118-G9. The sequence continues at coordinate 2,754 of JAUSPJ010000114.1, forward strand.
GATTATTTGAAGGAGCTGTTTCCGCAGTCGAAAATCGTTGCCGCGGAAGCGCTGCAGTGCCCGACGCTGCTGAATAACGGTTTTGGCGGTCATCGCATCGAAGGTATCGGAGATAAACACGTACCCTGGATTCATAATGTGCGCAACACCGATATGGTTGTGGCGGTGGATGATGAACATACAATTCGTCTATTACGCCTGTTTAACGAGGAGGCCGGCTGTGAATTTCTGATACATAATGGTGTTGACGAATCGCTGGTGAATCAATTGGATATGCTGGGTATATCGTCGATTGGTAATCTCGTTGGCGCGATCAAATTTGCCAAATATTACGAACTCACTGAGAACGATATTGTGATGACAATTTTCACCGATTCCATGGAACTCTACGGTTCGCGGATTACGGAACTGAATGAGGAACGTGGACGATACACTCATGATAATGCCGTTCGGGACCTGGAATTGCTCAACAATATTACCACCGATAACATGCTGGAACTGGATTATTACGCCAGAAAACGGATCCACAATTTGAAATATTATACCTGGATCGAGCAGCAGGGACGGGA
>JAUSPJ010000129.1 GCA_030655795.1 Fidelibacterota bacterium
CTCAATCTCGACAATCGCAGTATTTTCCCCATTTCAGATCTGGGATTTGAGGAGATCACATTTTATAAAGTGAAAAAATTTGCCTGTAAGTCTCTGAAAGGAACCGGAGCAAAATCAGGAATACGGCTGATATATGCTTACTTTGTTGAAGAAGACCGGATTGATCTGATCGAGATTTACTACAAGGGCGATAAAGAGAACGAAGACCGCGAGCGGATAAAAAAGTATGTCAATAACCAGCAGAATCCATAAATTTCAGAAGTTAATTACAAGGAGAATCCATAGTGACGATCCAATTTTAGTCTACTATCCCCATATTTTTATAAATGTGAAAAAGCGATTCGATCTTTATAGACTTAGTATTTCTGGCACTTTGGGCAGATATGGGTGCTGCGTTGCCCGACGACTATGCGTTTGATTTTGGTATTGCAGCGCGGGCAGGCCTTGTCGGTACGGCGGAAGACCATCAGGTTTTCGGCATTATTCCCGCGCTGACGTTCAGCGGATACAAAGTTGGACATTCCATCTCCCAGAGAAGTGCCCTGATTATCGATACCCTGCTGAAGTACGTTGCGAATGGCTTGGTGCAGGTCTTTTACTTTTCCTGATGATAGTGTTGAGGCGATTTTAAGCGGATGCAGCCGGGCTTTCCAGAGCGCTTCATCCACATAAATATTCCCCAAGCCAGCGAGAAAATTTTGATCAAGCAGCAAAGGTTTTAGTTGACGATTTTTCGTTTTTAGCATTTTTTGGAATTGAGTAATCGTGAAATCATCACTCAGTGGTTCTGGTCCAAGTTTTCCGAGAATAGTACTCGGATTGTCGGTTAAAGTCATTCGTCCGAATTTACGGGTATCGTGAAACCTTACATCTCGGTCGTCATTCAGGTGTAAAATAATATGTTCATGTTTATCGCGCCGGCTTGAATTAGGAAGAAGTTGGAGACGTCCGCTCATGCGTAAATGAATTAGCAGATGCATTCCACTTTCAAAATCGAAAATGATATACTTTGCCCGGCGCCGGATATTTGTAATAATCTGCCCGGTAATTTTTGCAGTAAATTCGTTCGGATACAGGTTTCCGATAGTTTTGTTCCAGAAAACCCCGGCGTCGCGAATAGTGTTTCCAATTAAACCGGCATGAATGAGATCGTTGACAACGGTCTGAACTTCGGGCAGCTCGGGCATCAGATTCTTTGCCGCGGTCTGAATTTCAAATTGACCAGCCAACCTTTGATCTTTTTCAATGGGTAGAGGCCGAAACCATCCCAAACCAGAGACGGCCGGACCAGCGGCGCCAGCAGTAAAAAGTTGATCATCATATCCCAGACGATGCGTTTATGAGTGGGCGGGCAACCCTTGATGCGGACGATCCGTTTGGCGTGAATGTTGGACGAGGCCTGGGCGCAATCGCCGATCAGCAGAACTGTTTTATCCTCCACTTTTTCGGTTACTTTGCCAACGAGGGCCGTCAGTTTCGGGAATCGTTCCAGGGTTTTGGGTTTCCGGTCTTTGACCATGTGCAGCCAGTCCAGGAAAATCCCCTGACAACCGCCGGTACAATAGGGCGTTCCGCTGATTATCTTGAAATTGCATTTGAACTGGTCAACGGGATAGAATCCGTAATCGAGGTGTTTTGTTTTCTTTTGAACATCTTCGATGGACAGATCACCGAGAACTTCTATTTCACCAAATGATTTCGGACCATAGCCACGATCAATCGCCTCTTTAATATGTTCAATTTGGAAAGGATCAAGATTCAGCATTTTGGCGCAAACCATATCGTGAGCGACCGCATTGGCAGATATTGCCAGCACACCCAGATCGATCCCGTGCTGGGTCATCTGATTCCCACCGAAAGCAAAACGGATTCCGTCGGTGACGATCAGATCGGGATTGCTGACTTCCAGAACATCGATCATTTTTTTATTGAGGTCCATATTATGATGATACATGCGTTCTTTACTGTCGATAGAGCCGATGTTCAATTTTAGAGCGCCGGAATAGGCGTTGGCGAGAACATTGGTTTTCAACTTCGGTGCAAAAATCAGAAAATCCCGGTCAGCGAGCGCCTGCGCAACTCGAATGCTTTTATGAATTTTACCGTTGTCCAGTCCAACACGAACCTGACGGCTTTCTTCCATTGCAACCAGGCCGACTCCGTATTTTTTCCTTAATTTTCGATATCCCGCGTGCCGAAATGCCGTAGCAGTCGTGATACCTAAACCGGATTTTTCGACAATGTCAATGCGGTTGATATCCGAACCTTTTTTCCGGATAGTCCTGATAATTCCCTCGATGACTTCACACCGGGTATAGGACTCTGTTGCTACTTTGGGGTGGGCCATGACGAGATTTGGTTTGATGACAATATTACCTTGAATGGGTTTGGTCAATTGCATCATCGCGATCGTTTCTGAGATGAGACCTGTAATTAGGTCCGGATCGTAATCGGGACATGCATAAATAAATACTTTATAGTTGCTCATATTTTCTCCTGTTTTTTCTGTGATGTAAAATATACATAATTTTCAGAATGATATAAAAGGTGTAAATCTTTCATTTCGAGTTTTGACAAAGAAAGTGTAAATTTCTCTTAATAAATGACGATGAATAGTCACTACCAAACAGCTTCATTTTATATTTCCAGTGGAACCGGTAATTCTCTGAGAGTCGCCGGCTGGATGCAAAAAATTGCGGATAGTCAGGGATTAAAAACACAGCGAGAACTTGTCGATAAATATATTCAAAAACAAGAGCTTGCAGATTCCGAAGAACAACTGGTTTGCGTTTTTATGCCGACCCATGGATTTACTGCACCCTGGAGTGTGATGAAGTTTGCGTCCCGGATGCCGCGAGTCAGCAAAACACACGCTGTTGTTGTGGCTACTCAAGGACGTTTACAGTTTGGGAAATTTTTTGTACCCGGTCTGAGTGCTTCGTCGACATTTATTATATCATTAATTCTGACGCTGAAAGGATACCGGGTTCGGGGTGTGCAGAGCGTCAATATGCCCTCGAACTGGATGGCGCTGCACTCGGGCCAGAAGCTGGCGAATATTCAGAGAATTGTTGACAAAGCCCAAAAACCAAGTGAACAATTTATTATAAAAATTTTGTCATGCAAACGCTGCTGGTTCTCGACGCTGAATAATGTTGAATTCATCCTCGGACTTTTACTTTTACCAATCAGTATTGGATATATGATTTATGGTAAAGAAGGCCTGGCAAAGCTGTTTTTCGTCAATCATCGTTGCAATGGCTGTGGACTTTGTGATGAATATTGTCCCAATGGGGCAATTCAAATGAACGGGAAAAAACAAAAATATCCGTTCTGGACATTCCGCTGTGAAAGTTGTATGCGATGTATGGCTTTCTGCCCGGAAAAAGCTATCGAAATTCATCAGAACTCATTTGGGAATAGATCTTCAATACAGCGATTCATTGATATTAAGGCTTGTGCATTATGCCTATTATCTGGGTATCTGGTTTCTGTATTCCAAACTGGTTTTCCGGCTTACACGAATTCCGATCGTCAACCGGATTTTCAATTATACAACGTTGACGTTTTTTTACC
>JAUSPJ010000131.1 GCA_030655795.1 Fidelibacterota bacterium
TGCCAGTCCATGGTGGTGTCGAGAATATATTCGAAAAACTGATCCGGGGTGGATTGATCGTAGATGACGGTGCAGCATTGGGTATTATTAGGAGGTATTCGTATGGGAAACGTAATCCCGTTCCGGTTTTTTTTGTATTCGATCAAGTCTCCATTTTCAGCAGTAACCGTAATTGAGCAGGGGAAAGGTAAATTTTTATTATCCGGGAATGGGTAATACAAGATTCGCTGTATATCTTTTTGGAAGTCATTACGAAATGTATAGTTCGCTGAAACATGGCAGTAATTCTCGTGAATCTCAAACACAATTTTTTCACTGTGAAAAATAATATCGTTGCCGACACAAAATGAGACGAGGAAAACGGTCAACAAACAGATTGAAACAAAATTTTGCGTATGGTAAAGGCTTTTATTTACTATTTTAAGATTTTGGACCATGATAGTTTGTTCCTGGTCACTATAAATTATTCAAAATTAGTTTAATGGCTTATTGGACAAAAATCAAGACAATTAAAAAAAAGGCCCCGAATAAAATATCCGGTGCCTTTGGTTGAGCATAGAGATAAGAAGCGTTTCCTACTGTCAGCTCCGAATTTATTCGGTAAGTTTCCCGACTACTCCGAGTTCTCCGATGGATCGACTTACTATTAGATCAACAGCTGTCTGACGGGGTGGTAGTTGCCGATAATGATAACTGTGGGCCTTTACCTTTTTCTCCAACCATCGTTACATTCGGCCACTTTGGACGAGTTGAGTAAAGCGTTCAAATGATCGGTCATAGGTTTTTTCCACATCCTTTGGGAAGCAGCAGGCTGGTAATTCCCGCATCCTTAAATGATACTGCAGGCAATCACAACAGACGCCTTTTCGGGAGCAGGGTGAGTAGCTGCAGTTGCAATTATTGAGGTTGCGGTGTTTATTGCATTCCATCGTTGGTTCTCCTTGTTAAATGGGTTTAATTGTGAATGTCTGAGCATCCAGTATTATATCCAGAAATGAGCGATTGTGAACAGGATTTTCCATAAAATAGAAAAGGTGGGAGGGATCATTGCCATCCGGCCTGTGTTGGGAACATAGGCCAGAATTGGTTTTCCATCAAGAGTCAATTTCATCAAAAAACGATTGAGCTGGCGGATAAATTTAGCTTCGGTGAATGTTGGATAAATTTGCATGAATTGATGACTGTCTATTTCTTCACGAGTAACAGGAAATTCCATTTATCGAGTGAAAATATTTCTTTTGCCGAAAGGGATATCTCACTGTCAGTCAGCGGATTAACATACCTTCCTTCAAGTTTTTTATGCCTGATTTTAGCGATCTGTACCTGATTCGAAAAGTTGAAAATCGCTACAATTTTATCACCCTCTTTTTCGCGGGTGAAGGCATAAATATTCTTGTCATTTGATGTTTTCAAGCGAGTCAAATCTCCGCCTGAAGTCCCGTTCCACAGGGCCTTATTGGTCTGTTTCAGATTTAACAGACGCGTATAAAGGTCGCGATTTGGGTGATCTTTCCATGGGATCAAATCCTTTTCAAAAAAGGAGAGTGATTTATTCATTCCGGCTTCCAGACCGTTATACAAGAGCGGCATTCCGCGAAAGACGCAGGTAAAGGCGATAAATGCCTCCGTAGCATCACCGAGACGTTCATATACGGTACCATTCCAGGAATTCTCGTCGTGATTTGTCACGAACAGCATCCGGTAATCGTCGGGATGATATTCTTTAAATTCCTTTAAAACCAGTTTGTCCAGGCCGCGGACATCTTTTTTCCTGGACGCAATTGCATCCATGAGATATTTATACTGCCAGGCATAGGTCATGTCGAAGGCTTTGGCGTGAAGTTCCGGTTCATGGGCTTCCGCTAACATGAATACCGGTTTGATCTTTTCCAGCTCGACTCGGACATTATTCCAGAAATCTGTTGGAACCATTGCCGCAACATCGCACCGATATCCGTCGATATCGAATTCTTCTACCCAGTATTTGAGTGCATTGATCATTGCTTTGCGCAGATCAGGATTATCATAATTCAAGTCGATGACATCGGTCCAGTCCTTTATCTCGGTAATGTGATTTCCTGCGAAATCACGATCAAAGTATTCGATATTTGTTTTCGTCCAGACATTATCCCAGGCAGAGTGATTTGCGACCCAATCGATAATAAGATACATCCCCAATTCGTGGGTTTTCTCTACCAAACGCTTGAAATCATCCTTCGTACCAAATTCCGGATTCACATCGGTATAGTCCTTGACCGAATAGTAACTGCCAAGCGATCCTTTGCGGTTTACTTCACCAACGGGATGAATCGGCATCAGCCAGATAATTTTGACGCCCATTTTCTGTAGTTCAGGCAGATATTTTTCGAATTCCGTAAAAGTACCCTCTTTGGAAAACTGCCTGATGTTGGCTTCATAAATGGTAGCATTCCGGCTCCATTCCGGGTGTTTAATTGTCCGTTCGTAGGCGTTTAATGTTGTCATAATCACTAATCCAATCATCAGGTTTGTCAATAGTTTCATTTTGGTACTCCATTTACTCACGGCACATATTTGCAGCCTTTTCCCGAATGGCCGGTATTGCCTCGTCCATGATATCCTTCATATCGCTATAGTTGTATGTTCGCTGGTCAAATTCCCGGGTTTCGATAGCGTTCAGAAAGCGGTTTTTAAATTCATCAAAATAGGAACCATAGATATGATAGCTGTCAGCCTGATGGACATAACGGCCGAGTTTTACTTTTTTCCCCGAGAGTTCTGTAATCCGATCGGCGATTTTCTGTTGCAATTGAATCAGGGCGAACATATTCATAAATGCCGCTTTGTAGGCATCATTGGAGCGAAAACGGACATTTGTGTTCAGATACCAGGTTTCGTCATCGCCTTTTAATAAACGGCACCAGATACTCTGCAGGCAGGCAGGATCGTAGCAGGTGTTGTCTTCCCAGACTTTCCAAGTAATCGCCTGAGCCCGTCGGGTATAAGGAACCTTGGCGAGTTTTTGGGCAATCAATTCGATTTGATCATAAGGCTTTTCGATTCCCGGTACAGCATAATCAAAAAGCCGCTGGTGGTAGGTATATTCCCATTTTGTATCGTTAGGATCATCGGCATTGCGGACACAGTGGTCCTTGATACCTTCGACGACTTCCAGTACGTACTCCTGTAAATCTTCCAGACCGCCCGGCATATCCCGGTGAATCATCGGTTCAGATATGGGATCATGAATAACCACTGTCATTGAACAATCTTTACAGGGTGGGTCCTCGGGTTTATCGTATTCTGTTTTAATGTCACAACCTTTTTGATAGGCTTCCAAGACTGATTTTTCCCAGGCTTCTGCCAGTGAATTACCTTCAACAAATAAAACAGGAATATGTCCGTTCATAACTGCTCCTTGGGGTTATTAAAAAATCCTAGGGAATATAAGGGATTAAGTTTGAAAATGGAATGGATAGAAGATTAGTTTTTAGCCAGCCATTCCACGGCATCGACTCGATTATAAAACGTACGAAAGTGGTTCCCCCGGTTTGACTCGGCGGCGAATTTCTTGAACCGGCTTTTGACAAATTCGGGTGACAGAACCAGAGCAACTTTCAGGTAATAAGTGACAAACTTCTGAATGATGGTCCCCAGCTGTCCGGAATTCAGATCAAAGAAATCTTCGGGTAGATTTTTCAGGTAGAGTAAAACACCAATGGCTTCATGTTCGCCGCAGAATCCGATGACGTCAACTGCATCGCGTTCGTTCTTGATAAGTACCTGGATGAGTGTACCTTCGATGAATGTTTTTCCGTTGGTTTTGTTTACTTGCATTTGATTAACTCCATGAAAAATTGGATGGTATATTAGACGATATCCTGAAGATTTCAACCGGAATAATTAGACTATAGACGACTATATACGATTTATTATACCAGTAGAATAACCATAAGAAGTGGAATTGTACTAATTTGAAATTTAAAAATCGAAATTCGATCATCATTGAATTAACACTTCATTACTTCATTATCCCTTTACTCCAACCCGAAAACACCTTGCCAAATTCACAGCATTATCGTAAACTTTTTCGTTATAAAAATTATGAATAAGAAGAAGACACTATATTTAATCGACGGCTCTGCAATTGCATATCGTTCTTATTTCGGGATGATTCGCAACCGTCTGACAAATTCCGCCGGCCAGCCGACGGGAGCGGTGTTTGCCTATGTTAATTCATTGCTGAAATTATTGGACGAAGAGAAACCGGATTATATCGGGATGGTTTTCGATGCTCCTGAAAAAACCTTCCGGCATAAGATCTACAAAGAGTATAAAGCCACCCGCGAAGCCATGCCCGACGAACTGGTGTCACAGTTGCCTTACATTCATCAAGTAACCGAAGCAATGAATATCCCGGTGATTATTCGTCCCGGATATGAAGCCGATGATATTATCGGAACCCTGGCCAAAGATGCAAGAAAGCAGGGTCTGAAAGTATTCATGGTTACCGGCGACAAGGATTTTATGCAGCTGCTCGAAGAGGACATTCTTGTCTATAAACCGGGCAGCGGGCAGAAACCGGTTGAGATCATTGATGTCGATGGCGTGATGGAAAAGTGGGGGGTTCGTCCCGATCAAATCGCAGACTATCTTGGAATGATCGGCGATACTTCCGATAATATTCCCGGAATTAAAGGTGTCGGACCGGCCAAAGCCAGACCGTTGCTGAAAGAATTCGGCAGCCTTGAGAAAATTATTGAAAATGTGGATAAGGTAAGAAATCCACGTGTCCGGGAATTGATTCGTGATAGCGCTGAAGAAGCGAAATTTTCCAAAATGCTCGCGACTATTAAAATCGATGTTCCGCTGGATATAAAAATAAATGAATTACAAACCAAGCAAGTTAATCGGGAAGAATTGACGAAACTATTTGATGAGTTGGAATTTTACAGCCTGAAGAAGGCTCTGGGAGTTGCGAAAAAGACAGTGACAGTTGAAAAGCAGTATCAGGCGCTCAGAGAACGTTCGGAAATCGAAAGATTGGCGAAGACCTTACAAAATGTTACAATGCTCTCTGTGGACCTGGAAACCACTTCCACGAGCCCGATGATTGCCGAGATCGTTGGCATTTCACTGAGTTGGGAAACAAATAAGGGCGTATATATTCCGATTCAATACCCAAGCGCTCAGAAATCACTCTTCGGTAATGATGATAAAATTGAGTTTCTGGAACTGCTGAAACCGGTTTTGGAAAACGCGTCGATTCCCAAATGCGGGCAGAATCTGAAATACGATATGCTGATTCTGCGTCGGTACGGCATTGAATTGAAGGGTGTCGAATTCGACACCATGATCGCAGCGTTTCTGATTCAGCCGGATTCACGGTCCTATAAACTGGATAAACTATCACAGCAGTATCTGAACTATACTATGCAGCCGATCGAAGACCTGATTGGCAAAGGTAAAAATCAGATTACCATGGATGAAGTATCTGTTGAAAAAGTGACCTTTTATGCAGCAGAAGATGCGGATGTGGCGCTGCAGCTGGTGCCGATTTTTATAGAAAAACTGATAGAAGATCAGACAGAGGAAATTTTCAGAACGATTGAGATGCCGCTGATTCCGGCGCTGATGCAGATGGAACAGAACGGCGTATTTCTGGATATTGATTTTCTCAGGCAGATGTCCGTGGACCTGTCAAAGCAGGTTGAAAAACTGACAGATCAGATTTACTTCGAAGCAGATGTGAAATTCAATATCAATTCGCCGAAGCAGCTCGGGGAAGTACTTTTTGACCAATTGCAATTAAGTTCCGGTCGGAAACGTTCCACTGCGGTGAATGTGCTCGAGAAACTGCGCGATGAACATCCCTTGCCGGGACTGGTTTTGGATTACCGGACTCTGGCCAAATTGCAGAATACCTACGTGGATGCGATCCCGCAATTGGTGAATCCCGAAACCAAACGGGTGCATAGTTCATTTAATCAAACCGTTGCATCGACGGGGCGATTGAGCAGCAGCGATCCGAATTTCCAGAATATTCCCATCCGGACCGATATCGGTCGTGAGATCCGAAAGGCTTTTATTCCTCAAAAACCGGGCTGGAAACTTTTGTCGGCAGATTATTCACAAATTGAATTGCGAATCATGGCCCATCTTTCAAAAGATCCGGAGTTGATCCGGGCATTCATTGACGGAGTGGATATTCATACCCGAACGGCTGCCCTTGTTTACGGTGTTCCCGAAGAACATGTTCTGCCCGAAATGCGCCGGGTCGCCAAGGTCGTGAACTTTGGGATTATGTACGGCGCCGGCCCCTTTCGTATGTCTGAAGAACTGAAAATATCTCTTAACGAAGCACGCAAGATTATTGATAATTATTTTAATACGTATCCCGGTATAA
>JAUSPJ010000134.1 GCA_030655795.1 Fidelibacterota bacterium
CAAAACCGATGTCATCAGGTCTGTGTAAATGTAATGATTATCGGCGCCTGTCGTCATCATATCCCAACGCCACAGATCAATGCCACCGATGAATGCCCTTCGGATACCGTCGGCTTCACTTAGAGACAGGATTGGAATCGGTTTTTGATCAGCGGATTCAATAATGGAAATGTAAGCATCAGATAATTGAATCTCCCTAAAAGGCAGTCCAACAGGTGGTAAATCTGCCCAATCACTTTTGTACCGTTTCTCCGCTCGCAAATTCATTAGAACCGGGTGGTTTCGATTCTCTTCATTTATTCGGGAAAAAACAGAGGGGATTTTGGATTCAATTGTGCGATGTTTTTGAATTACCGGCTCAGAAAAAACACGGTTTAGTTTGTCAGCTGCAATTGCCGGCAAATACTGAATATATTGCGCAGGTCTATCCAACGCTATTTTAGACGATACCTGATTTAATTGATCCATAAAAATATCATTTGACGGAAACCCGAAGAATGCTACTGCATCCCATTTCATCCGGAATGGGTCGGACTCAGAACCGGTGTGCCATTTGCCCTGAAAACCTAGAAGGTCAATTATTTCCATTTCCGGAAACGCTTTCGCCATCATGGAAAAAAATCGGGCATCAAAACTGTTCTGGCCCTGGATAATTACGAGCCGTTTTTTATTATTGTATACCCGTAACAGAGATTTCCGCTCGTTGTTTAACGGATTTCGGTCGTGAGTCGTATCAATCAGAACACTATACAGCGTAATGCCTGCCTGGTCCGGAATCGTGGTAAATTGAATTGTGCGTATTAACGATTTCTGATAGGTCGGAATTGTTTTTTTCTGAATAATCTGACCATCTTTTTTTAACCAGACGGCGGTTGTATGTCCATATCCTAACGGCAATACCCGCGCTTCTATCAAAATACTGTCACCGAGGCTGGCTTTGGAGGGCATGGACAAATCGATAATTGCCGGGTCCATAATTAAAAGACTGTCACCAATCCCGATGGGATAGACCGGAAATCGCGGATACATTTTTAACAGCAATGGATCTTCACCCGAGGTTGAGACACCGTCACTTACAATAATTGCTGCTCTGATATTCAGATCGCCTTGATTATTTTCACAATACTTCATAATGCCGGAAATATTCGTTCCGTCAAAATTAATTGTTAATTCGTTCGGATGATCTATTTCTTCATCGATCTGCAGTCCAAATGGTAATACTTTCGCACGTGCGTCATACTTTTCAATTAGAGATTTCAGATTAAATACAATGGCGCGAACCGAATCCGCAGAAATGCCGTCATGGGCGATCATACTGAGAGAGCGATCGGCAAATATTACAACAAGAGGTTTGTGATTTTTACGAATTTCCCAGCTGATCAGCGGCTTTAGAATTAAAACCAGAATACAAAAAAACACAACGCTGCGCAATAGTATTAAAACCAGGTAAGGCCAATCGGATTGTGAACGACTGCGCCGGTAACTCAGATATAAAACAATCAAAACGGCAATAATAACCGGCAGAATCCAGAGTGATAAATTTTGAAACTGAATCGATAGTGAATACATTAATTAAAAATCATTTTCCAGCGTTAAATTCGGAACGGCTGAAATACTGCTGGATGAAAATAATTGGCGGACATATAGCTCACGGCCGGTGCGTGAAATCATAGCAGCATTATCCGTGCAATATTCCAGAGATGGGAAATACACCGAAATACCATATTGCATCGCAATCTCGCTTATTCGGCTCCGCAACCTGGAATTGGCGGCAACACCCCCCGCCAGTACCAGCTTCCGGCATTCTTTCTGTATTGCAGTTTCAACGGTGTTGGTTACCAATACATCTACAATCGCTTCCTGGTAGGACGCACAGAGATCGTTTGTATGTTTTTCAGCCCATTCACTCCCCTTTTGTTTAACCAAATAGAGTAGTGCTGTTTTTAGACCGCTGAAACTGAAATTTGTGGGATTATCTTTTATTTTCGCCCGTGGAAAATGAAAAAACTCCGGATTACCGATCCGCGCCAGGCAATCAACAATGGGTCCTCCGGGATAGCCAAGACTTAAAATCCGGGCCGCCTTATCGAAAGCCTCACCGGCGGCATCATCTATGCTTCTACCAAGAATTGTATAGTTATGAAAATCTTTTACAAATATTATTTGTGTGTGACCCCCGGAAACGAGCAGACATAAAAACGGATACTCCAGCTCGGGATGATCCAGGAAATTTGCCATAATATGGCCTTCAACATGATTAACTCCCAGAAGCGGCTTGTCAGCCGCATAGGCCAGTCCTTTGGCAAAACTCAAACCGACCAGCAGCGCACCCATGAGACCCGGCCCGCGGGTTACGGCAATTCCATCGATATCCGTCAACTCAATTTGGGATTTATCAAGCGCCTCAGTAACGAGGTTTGCAAGAATGCGCATGTGTTCTCTGGAGGCGACTTCGGGCACAACACCGCCATATTGCTGATGCAACAACTGTGAACTTACGAGATTTACCAAAACAGTTGTATCATCTAAAACAGCGACTGCGGTTTCGTCGCAAGACGTTTCAAT
>JAUSPJ010000139.1 GCA_030655795.1 Fidelibacterota bacterium
ATCGCAGAGAACTGGTAAAACCAGTGGCAAAATCCGGCCACAACAACTATGATGTCGGTTTTTACGGAATCGAGCTCGGGATTGATATTGAAAATGAAGAAATAAGCGGACGGGTGACAATTCGCGGCAAATCCAAAACCGACGCCCTGTCTGACATTGAACTCGATTTACTGGCGCCGCTGATTGTTGACAGTGTCTGGGGAGACGCATCGGATTTTCAACAGAGCGGTGACAATCTAAGCATTCAATTACAGGCGCCGATTGACAGCGGGGCTGTATTTGATATCGGGATTGCGTATGGCGGCAGTCCGGTAGCGGGCGGATTAAAGGGATTTTCTTTTGCTTACCACAGCAATGTTCCGATTGTCTCTACGCTCAGTGAACCCTATTTTGCCCGGGGCTGGTTTCCCTGTAAGGACGTTCCCGGCGACAAGGCCGATTCTGCCGATATACATTTGACAGTTCCCGATAGCCTGACGGCAATATCAAACGGAACTTTAGTGGAAATTAGTGATAACCAGGATGGTACAGTGACCTATCACTGGCAGGAACGCTATCCGATTACGACCTATTTGATCTCATTGGCAGTGACAAACTACAAACTTATCGAACAGACCTATATTGCGCTGGATGGAACTTCCATGCCGGTCTGCCATTGGTATTATCCGGAGTATGAACACCTGACGGATGTGCTTTTATTGACCACGGATATGATGACCTTTTTTGCTGATATCTGGGGCGAGTATCCGTTCATCAAGGAAAAATATGGTCATGCCCAGTTTTCCTGGGGCGGTGCGATGGAACATCAGACCTGCACGAGTCTAGGGGCCTACAGCGAAATGATGATTTGCCACGAACTGGCCCATCAGTGGTGGGGAGATATGGTTACCTGCGCTAACTGGAAAGAAATTTGGCTGAATGAGGGATTTGCCCGTTATTCCGAGGCGCTCTGGGTTGAATATATAAAGGGTAAAAGCGATTACCATGATTATATGGATAAAATCAACCGGCCGGGGTACTGGCAATCCGGGCCGGTATATATTTTAGATACGACAGATGTTCGGTCTATCTTTAATCTGCTGGTATACGATAAAGGCGCCTGGATTCTGCACATGCTCAGGCGCGTGGTTGGCGAGCCGATATTTTGGGACATCTTTCCGGCCTACCGGCAAGCGTTCTATATGGATGTTGCCACTACTGAAGATTTCGAACGTATTTGTGAATCAATCTACGGAAAGGACCTGGACTGGTTTTTTGACCAGTGGGTGTATAGCTCGGGGCAGCCGGACTATAAGATCAGCTGGGGCCGGCAAAAAACTGCCGTAAACAATTGGCAAATGACGCTGCAGATTGACCAGACCCAGTCAAAAACCAGGCTGTTCCGGATGCCGATTGATGTGCTGGTTGAATTTGGTGACAGTGATTCCCTGATTACTGTTAATGATTCACTGGCGACACAGACATTTGATTTTCAATTTTCGGAGATGCCGGAAAATGTGATTGTTGATTCGGATAACTGGATTCTGAAGACCATCCGCTACTCTACAATCGATCCCGATATTGGATATTTGCCGGATAAATTTCTCCTGACCAATCCCTATCCTAATCCCTTTAATGCCACCACAAATTTTGATGTTTACCTGCCTTATGACACGGATTCCAGAATTGCGGTCTATGATATAAACGGCCGGCTGGTGGATACAATTGATGAAGGCTATCGGCGTTCCGGGTACCGGGAACTGATGTGGACGCCAACAAATTTACCGTCCGGCGTCTATTTTGTCCGCCTGGAGAACAATTGGGTAAAATTATCTAAAAAAGTTGTATATTTAAAATAGGGACGAAATAGCTTATCCGTACCCTTTGACATCTAAGAACAATTAATGTAAATCTTTCCTGAGCAAAAAAATGATTTTGTCTGTAAATAAAAAATTTCACAATTATCCCCTCACTGCATTGCTGATCGCTGTTCTGCTGCTGAGTTCGGCAACATTCGCTCAGTTTGGTAAAAACAAAGTCCGTTACGATGATTATACCTGGTCCTATATACAGACCGACCACTTTGATATCTTTTTTCATGATAATGGTGAAGAACTCTCGCATTTTGCGGCGCCGGTCGTCGAGCAGGCGGTTAATGAGATATCCCGGGTGCTGAACTGGCGTATGCGCAAACGGGTTTCGGTCATTGTTTACAATTCTCACAGCGATTTTCAGCAAACTAATGTCACTCTGGGTTATCTCTATGAAGGTATACTTGGTTTTACGGAATTGTTAAAAAACCGAACGGTGGTAGCATTTGACGGAAGCAACAATAATTTCTGGCATCTGATCCGGCACGAGCTGGTTCATGTGGTGGTGAACGACATGATCTATGGCGGCAACATCCAGAGTGTTGTCTCCGGGCGCGTACGTTTGCGGATTCCGCTGTGGATGAATGAAGGCCTGGCGGAATATATCTCCATGGGCTGGGACACGAATGCCGATATGATTCTGCGGGATATTGCGACGAATAATGATATTCCGAACATTCAGGAACTGGACTATTACCTGGCGTATAAGGGCGGGCAATCGGTTTACCGTTTCATTGCGGAACGATACGGTGATCAGAAAATCGGTGAAATCTGGGCAAATATGAAAGGCCGTTCCAGTGCCGAAAAGGGTATTGAAAAATCCATTGGCCTTGATATGAAAGAGCTGACCGAGGCCTGGCACAAATGGGTCCGCAAAGAATACTGGCCGGATATTGCCGATCGTGACGAGCTGGATGATATTGCCATACGTCTGACGGATCATAAGAAACTGAAAAATTATTTTAATACCGGTCCGGCCATTAATCCGAACGGGACCAAGATAGCGTTGATGTCCGATCGAAAGGGTTACGCGGATATATTTCTGATTGATGCCATCGAGGGCGAAGTCGAGGACAAGCTGGTCAGGGGACAACGAACACCCGATCTGGAGGAGTTGAAATGGCTGAATCCACGCCTGAGCTGGTCACCTGATGGAAAAAAAATCGTTCTGGCCGTGAAAAGTGGCGAGAAAGACGCCCTGATTGTGGTGGATGTTGAAACAAAAAAGCGAAAAAAATATACCTTTGACGACATTAACGAACTCTTCACCGCGGCCTGGTCTCCGGAGGGTGACAGAATAGCGTTTATCGGCTTAAACAGTGATCGAACCGACTTGTATCTTTACGATTTGAAAAACGGCAATCTGTCTCGTTTAACAAATGACAGAGCGTCGGATTTCGAGCCGAACTGGTCTCCTGATGGAAGCAAAATTATTTTTGCATCTCAGCGAAATATTAAAAACGGCGGCTTTCCCAAAGAAGATATAACAAACTGGGCAACATCTCCCTATAATCAGACCGATCTTTTTTTGTATGATCTTAGTACAGATCAGATCAGTCAGATTACCGATACTCCCTGGAACGAGAATTATCCCGCCTGGGCCAATACTGAAAATAAAATTGTTTATACATCGGATATCGATGGTATATCGAACTTGTATATCATGGACATGGATTCCGGGGAACAGGTCGCAATTACGAATGTTTTAACCGGTATTTTTCAGCCCAGCCTGTCCAAAGATGACTCGCGGCTGGTTTTTGCCGGATATGCCGATTATGGCTGGGATGTTTTTATACTGAGTAATCCATTGAGTCTTTTCGATAAGCCCAAAGAAATCAAAGCCACCGTATTTGCCGAAAGCCTGAAAGAAATCTGGAAAAATCCCGATGAAAACAAACGCTTTGATTATCCGACACCGGAGGATGTCAAGCAGTCCTATACTCACCGGGTCGATACCCAGCAGTCCTATACCAATTACATATTCGCACCCAATTACCAGCGGGAGATATCCCCGGAACCGGATACGTCGATGGCCCTCACTGATTCTATCAGTTATAAAGATGAGAGCGGTGAGTTTATTGTCAATCCTTATAAAACCAAGTTCAGTCTGGATTTGATTGACAGCCAGGCCGGCTATAATACCTTCTGGGGATTTCAGGGGACCACCGTATTTGCGTTTAGTGATGTTCTGGGAGATCATCAGCTGATTTTTGGATCGGAGTTGTATATCGATCTGGAAAACAGTGATTATTACCTGTCATACCAATACCTGAAAAACCGTACCAATTACGCCGTAACCGGCTTTCATAATGCGAATTTTTGGTACTACAGTCTCTTTTATCTCTATCGCTTGCGGAACTATGGAATTGATGTTTCCCTGTCCCGGCCGTTCTCAAGGCTTTCCCGTGTTGAACTGGCTGCGACATCCTACAACGTGGAACAGAAGTTTATCGATATCTACACCGGGCAGACCCTGAGTCAACGTATGATTCATACGATTCTGCCGAGAGCCGCGCTCGTGTATGACAATACCCTCTGGAGCTATTTTTATCCCATCGATGGATGGCGCTGGCGGGTTGATTTGATGGCCAGTCCGAAGTACACCGAAACCAGTCTCGAATTCCAGACAGTTCAGGCTGATATCCGGAGATATTTCAAACTGAATCGCGAATACTCTTTTGCTCTGCGCCTGTCGGGCGGTCTCAGTGAAGGGCCCAATGCCCAGCGCTTTTTTCTGGGAGGCGAAATGAACTGGATCAATCAGAAATGGCGGGATCGTGTTCTGGATGACGATAACGAATCGTTGAACGAATCGTTGCTGGAAGACATCTACTTTTCCGATTTTGTGACACCCCTGAGAGGGGCGCGTTATTATGAACGGGCTGGAACCCGCTACTTCCTGGCCAATCTTGAATTTCGCTATCCCTTTATAAAATACCTGGCCCTGGGTTGGCCATTACCGTTGACAATTGGCGGGCTTCAGGGAATTACCTTCTTTGATGTCGGTGGCGCTTGGTTCGCTAATGATTTCCACCCTTTTGCCAATGATCCCTATTATGGTACCGTTATGGATGACCTGGTATCCGGGTTTGGCGTCGGTACCCGGATTTTTTTAGGTTATTTTCTGCTGAAAATTGATTGCGCCTGGCGCTACGATATGATCAAAGTTCATTCGCCCCAGTGGTATTTTTCGCTGGGTCTGGATTTCTAAATTCATTCTCCCGATAAATTTACGGATTTTATTACCAGGATACAGCCTAAATCACTAATTTAGCAGGCCGGCCCGGATAGTTGCGCTTTATTGATAAATTATTGG
>JAUSPJ010000142.1 GCA_030655795.1 Fidelibacterota bacterium
AATGAGGCAAGAATCTCCTGAATATATTTCAGATCAACCCCGCTTTCCGATAGGTGGGTTGCCGGAGAATGGCGCACGGAATGCATCCCCATTTTCTTATCTGACTCCGGTTTTTTAATATCTTCATACCGATTTAATGCCTGATCAGCCATTTTCTTACCAGGAAGTTATTCTTATTTCAGTAATATCACAAATGTTTTTTCCATCGTTATGAAGGCAATTGCAGACTTCGCTGCATTATTCCGATTTACGTTTTGAATTCAGAGTTTTCCTTTGCGTCAGCATGCTGATCAGAATAATCACCGCAAATGCCAATAGATAGCTTACGAATCTCTCCGAAATGATACTGTTCAGCCCTGGTATATTTTCCGCCGATTTTACGATGCACCTTGGTGGTAAAAAACACCATAGAATAGCTCTTCCCGGCTCCCTGCGTATGCCAGAAAACGCCGAGCTTCCCTTTGACTCGATTAGGATCATTAAGGGCATCGATGACCTGATTAACGCCCAGATACTGATGATTTTTCGCCAGCACTTTTATCTGTTTGCCGGTGGAATCGTCATAAATGATGAAATTCTCAAAAACATCCATGAAATTTCTCTTGTCGCAAATACCCTTCAGAAGCGTTTCCATATCCACCACACCCGGATCGGCTTCCGACAAGCGCTTCCACTCATGAAAATGCTCAAAACCAGCAGTAATGGTGCCGATTTTGGCTTTTGCGCCGTTGGCGAGCATGACGATTGCGTTGTGATGGAAGAAGTGCGGGATAGTATCTTTGTAATCAGCAAAATTTCTTTCGTATGCCTGCTTGAGATCTTTATGAATATTTTTACACTCTACAAACAAAAGCGGGATGCCGTTGACAAACCCCGCAATATCAATCCGACGGCGGTATAAATCACCCTGCACCCACAATTCCCTTACTGCCAAGAAGTGATTGTTGTTTGCCTCGTCAAAATCAAAAATCCTGAGTCGCTCTCTTTTTATCTCCCCATGTTCGACCTGAAACGATACAAGCCCACCATCTTTAAACAGTTTGTATTTATCAAAATTATTGGCAAGCAAAGACTGGCTCTGGGAATAATCCACCACCTGTCGCACGGCTTCATCGTAGGCAGTTTCGGGAAGATTGGGATTAAACTTTATTAGCGCCTGCCGCAAATAGCGCATAAGCACGACTTCCCGGTCAGAAAATCGCCCTAAAAGACCATCAGGACCAAAGGTTTCCTGGTTATAGGCATACACTGAATTCCAGCCGAGTTTATCTTTCAGATAATCGGCGGTTGTTTGTTGGACTAAGGTTTCTTCGTTTAAGTATGTCATAACTTTTTCTTTGTAGATAAAAGTAATTTTTTGACTTCGCGGTCAAAGTCGGAAACATAGTTTTTGTCCTGTATTACCCGATATTTTTCATATTCTTCTAAAGCAAGTTCTTCCGCAACTTCATGGCTAATTTTGCCTGCATTTGTCAAAATCTCGTGTTCACTGAACTTCAAAAAGGCATTGAGCTTTTTTATCCAGTCTTTCATAGTCATTGCCCGACCGCGAGCAGCCTGCATTTCGGCATAATCCAAATACATGTTTACAATTCTATTGAGCTGCGTAAGTTCTTTTTTGTCTAAATAATTTTTAGCAATAACTACATCGCCGGGCATAATTTTGCCGTTTGGAGATCTTCTCCATGACGTAAGCCCCATCTTATCTTTCTTGCTATTGACCCGGTTTTGAATAATCTCTGCCGCTGTTTTACCGGTAATAGCAAAATGAAGTTTGTTTTGTACTGTCGCGAAAAATTGTTTACTCTCGTACGCTTTGGGTGAATAGTCTATGGCTGTGGCATAAATATCGGTAATTTTCTGGTAAAGCATCCGTTCGCTGGAGCGGATGTCTTTGATTTCTTCGTAGAGTTCATCAAAATATCTGGCGCTGAAACGGGAACCGTATTTGAACCTGTTGCTATCTAACGCATAACCTTTATGAATGTAGCTTTTGAGAATTTCTGTCGCCCATTGCCTGAATTGGATGCCCCGTTCGGAATTTACCCGATAACCGACGGCAATAATGGCTTCCAATGAATAAAAGGACGTGTTTCTTTTGACTTCCCTTTCCCCCTCTTGTTGAACTTGTAAGAAATCCTTACAGGTTGCCGTTTGGTCAGCTTCGCCCTCAGTATAGATGTTTTTGAGATGCTGGGTTATATTTTGAGGCGTTGTATCAAAAAGTTCTGCCATTTTCTTTTGGGTAAGCCAGATATTTTCTTCGGCATACAATACCTCAATATTCACCGAACCGTCCGGTGACTGATAAAAAGCGATTTGATTGTCCGGTAGTTTTTTCATAGTGTTACACCTCAACCCCGTTAGATAATTTGTCATATCTAATGGGGTCAATCGCGCCGCTTATCAGCCGCGGCAAAAGCGTGCCTGCGGAAGGCGCTGTTCTATAAGCTCTCTTCGGGTCAGTAATTCCCTGCGCCGACCAGAGAACTTGGGCGACTTCGCTAAGCGTCAACGGTGCGTCCTGATACGCTCTGACCGATCTTCTTTCATGCATAGCCTGCTCGATCGAAACACTGCTGCCATATTTCGGCTCAGGTAGTTTTATGCTTGCATTGATTGATCCCCTGCTGTCACGTTCATCACCAAATAGTTGCGGTAACATAAAATACTCTCCTATTCCTGTGCCTATTATTGCTATGGCTATAATAACGATATTGATTTTTTTCATAATGTTAATCCTTGTGATTTATTTTGGCTAACAACCCAGTGTATGGGCAGTGCGATAGCATTGCTTATACACCATGTTGTAGGATAAGCTTGGGAACGACCACCAAGAATTAAAATTTAAATTCATGTGCTTCTTTTAAAAAATTACCTGTTTTGGCCAGCAGTAACCATTGATGGTGGAAGCTGTGCAAGATTAATCTTTTATGCAACTTCATATAAATATATTTGAAATCCAATAAATGTATTT
>JAUSPJ010000143.1 GCA_030655795.1 Fidelibacterota bacterium
AAGATATGGTTGTCGCTATGAAGGCCAGGGATGAGCTGCGCGTTAATGTCATTCGTTTGCTGCGTGGCATGATCCGAAAACTGGAGATTGATCAGAAAATAGACTTGGACGATAAAGATGTGATCGGTGTTTTGACCATTGCCGCCAAACAGCGCCGTGAAGCCATAAAAGCCTATACCGATGGCGGCCGGGATAACCTTGTAAAACAGGAAGAAGCGGAACTGGCGATTATTTCGGAATACCTCTCGGAAGCGATGGGAATGAATGAGCTGGAACAGATAATCACCAATGTAATTGCCGAAACCGGGGCAACATCCATGAAAGACATTGGCAAGGTAATGCCGAAGGTCATGCAGCAGGCAAAGGGCAGAGCGGACGGCTCTCAGGTTCAGGCGATGGTCAAGGCGAAATTATCATAAAGTGGTTTTGAATGTATACACTATTTGATTTGATTGTAATTATCGTGATTGGAATACTGGGCTTTATCGGACTGCGCCGGGGCCTGATTGAAGAAGCGCTGAAATTGATTGGGATTATCCTGGCTTCGATATTCGCGGTCCGGTTTTACGGTTTGGTCGTCGCGCTCATTCAGGATATGTTTAATATTTCAGAAGGTGTTCAAACTGTTATTGGTTTTATCATTGTTTTTTTGATTGTATACTTATCTGTCCTGTTATTGTCGTCGATTCTGAAACGTATCGTCAGTACATTGAAACTGACATGGCTGGACCGCTTGAGTGGTCTGGCTTTTGGCGCGATGAAGGGAATCCTGATTATGTCGATCATCGCCTGGTGTTTCAGTATTTTTTCCGAGACACTGTTTGTGAAGAAACTGGAAGCCTCATCACCCAGCTATATTTACCTCGATAAATGCGAACGGATTATGCTGAAAACATTTGGTCTGGAAAAACGGGCTGATTCCCTGAAAGAAAATATTCGTGGAATATTCCGAATGGAAACACCAATACCATTTCCGTTTCCGGTTGTTCCCGATTCACTCAGTCACAAACTTGAGTTTATCGATAAACAGGGAAATACATGGTAAATAATATCAACGAAACACTGGGCTTCAAGCGCGTTCGGGAATTGATTGCCGACAGCGCCTTATCGGAAAGCGCAAAAGAACGGATTCACGGAATAAAACCATTCGATGACATTGATGATGTATTTCAGCAGATGAATCGAATTACGGCGCTGCAGACGTTGAGCGAAAAGGGCGAGCAGATTCCCCTCCGGTATTTCAAGGATATTCGTGGCGACCTGTACCGCTGCCGTGTTGAAGGCAGCTATCTGTTTGCGGAAACCCTGGTCTATATTTTAGGAATTCTGCAACAGAGCATTGATCTTTGCAAGTTTATCAGGAAAAACCGTGACACTCTGAAACCACTCGAAGACCTGGTGGAATCCCTGAACCCGTTGGAAAAGGAAATTGAACTGATCCGCCGGGTCGTGGATGACAACGGTGACATCAGGGACAGTGCCAGTGCGGAACTGGCGCGCATACGTAAACAGATTCAGCAAACAGTTTCCAGACTGCGGCGGGAAATTGACCGGGTCATGGATCGGGCGCGTCAGGAAAACTGGCTTCATGAAGAGAATCCGACAATCCGGGACGGTCGGTTTGTGTTGCCGCTACGCAGCGAGAGCAAACGCAAAATCAAAGGAATTATTCACGGGCAATCAGCCACCGGGGCGACATCCTATGTGGAACCGTTGATCATCGTTGAAATAAACAATACGTTAAAAGATTTTGAAATAGCGGAGCAGGATGAAATTGTGCGCATTTTAAGACGTGTAACCGATGAGCTGCGTCCGGATTTTATGAATATTGTTAAAAATATTGAAATCCTTACGGAACTGGATTTTCTGAATGCCTGTGCCGGATTTTCGCAACGTTTCAAATGTAGGGTTCCGCAAGTTTCGCTCGATCAACGGCATCTGGTATTGAAAAATGCCCGTCATCCGTTGCTCTCCCTGGTCAAAGAAGTGATTCCGCTGAACGTGTCAATTGGTGAGGCTATCCGTTGTGTGATCATTACCGGTCCTAACGCCGGTGGTAAGACCGTCGCCATGAAAACTATCGGGTTGCTGAGTCTGATGGTGAGTTGTGGTCTGCCGGCGCCCGTTGATGACGGCAGCAAGATACCCTACTTTGACCGAATCCTCATGGATATCGGCGACCAGCAATCTATCGAAGACGACCTGTCAACCTTCACTTCCCACGTATCCAATCTGAAGAAGATTATTGAGACGGCGACCGATCGTTCGCTCGTATTAATCGACGAATTGGGCACCGGCACCGATCCGCTGGAAGGATCGGCATTGGGAAGAGCGGTACTGGAAGAGCTGGTTCGCCGAAAAACCTTTACCGCCGTAACCACTCATCATAGTGGTCTGAAGGCCTATGCCGACCAGTCCCCGAATGTCATGAACGCCGCTATGGAATTCGATTCGACGCAGTTGCAGCCGACCTATCGCTTTCAGTTAGGGCTGCCGGGCAGCAGTTATGCTCTGGAAATTTCAAGGCGGATGGGGCTGGATGAATCGGTGATCAATCGCGCCCGTGATTTAATGGGTGCCGATCAGGTCAAACTGGAACATCTGCTGATTGAAGTTGATGCGCTGAAGACCCAGATCGAAAAGGAAAACCAGTCCGTTGAGCGCAACAAAAAGACTCTCGATAAACTGATCGCCGAATACGAAAAGAAACTGACTTCGATTCGTGAGAAGCATGAATCGATGGATGATGAAATTGCTGTCGAACTGGAACGTCTGGTCAACGAATCACGGTCGAAGATCGAACATGCGGTGAAAGATATTCGTGAGAAGGACGCTTCCCGGGA
>JAUSPJ010000146.1 GCA_030655795.1 Fidelibacterota bacterium
GGGAGGGGGCAGCAGGATGGCAAGATCAAGGGGCAGGCCAGATATCATCTGGAATCCGGTGACTATCACGGCCGAGTGGAATCAATTATTCATCCTCGCCTTTTAATACCCGTGTTGAATTCCAATCAGGCTGCAATGGTCAATTCGTTTGTTTTCCGCGGACCGCCCATTGCCATTGCGGCGGATTTTTCCGGCCGGACTGAAAACAATGATGCCTTATGGGTTTCCGGATTGATACAAAGCTCAAACTTTACATATCAAACAGTACCAATAACGTCGTTTAAGAGCCGGGTTGGTTATACCAACGGGATCATAGCATTCACTGCCATCCGTCTTGTACGGCCGGAGGGCGAATTCACCGGCCATCTCGAAGAAAATATCAACAGTAGTATTGCCAATCTTGATTTGGTGAGCACGGTTGATCCCACCGCAATTGCCCGGCTCGCTGGTCCAGAGATAGCCGCCTACCTTGATGGGGTCCGCCTTGGAGGGCCGGTCCGGTTAGCGGTTCGGGGATGTCTTGATCACGATAAAGGCGCGCTGACCGATATCCGAGCCGAGCTGGACGGTTCTCGCTTGGAATACGCGTTTCTTGACGTTGATCGCTGCTCCTTGAAATTAACGGTCAAACAGTTCCGAATTGATCTGACCGATATCCGGGCCGAACTCTACGGAGGAACCATGGCCGGTAGGGCGGCTTTTTATCCGGTTGGCGGCATTACTAATTTTAAATATGACGTGTCGCTCAAAGGAGATGATCTTAATCTTAATACGCTTGTAAAGTCCTTGGACTATAAAGGCGATGAAGATTATAAGGGATCAATCTATTCGGAATGTACCGTGTCTGGTTTCTTTGGCAAGGATCGCAATGATACCATCTCCGGCGGCGGATGGGTTCGCATCCAAGATGGCCAGCTTTTTCAACGTAGTCTGTTTGGCGGTTTTTCCCGTCTGTTTTCAATCCTCTATCCCGGTATAGGAACAATCAGTTTGACGGATTTAAGCACTAAATTCACTGTCCAGAACCAGAAAGTGCAAGTCCACCATGTGACTTTGTCCGGCCCGACTTTCTCACTCCTTGGCGAAGGTTATTATGCCTTTGATGAAACTTTGGACTTTATTGTCTGGCTCCAGCCGCCTGAAGCCAAAACCATTATTGGCTGGTTGTCAGAAATTCCACAGCCCTTGTTTTCCAAGCTTTTGGTCGTACGCCTGACCGGGACGGTATCGGATCCAAAATGGTGGCCTCTTAATCTGACCGGCGATCAATTGCTTGCTTTGCCGAAGGATCTTATTGTCAACATGCCCAGTGACGTTCTTAAGGATCTGCCAAAGGATCTGCTGACTACTTTGCCCAAGGAGGTATTGGGTGCCCTGCCGGAGAAACTTTTTATCAATCTTCCGAAAGATCTCTTGAATATGCTGAAGCCATCTTTTTAAAAAGAATTTTAAAAGCAGCCTGACCGTTACCAAATTGATTAAACATCACAAATAATCCGCATGAATATTTCTTCTAAAAACCGGAAGGAAATTCGCATTGTCATTATCTTTACGCTGATCAGCATCGTCTTGGGCAGTGCCTTGTCCTCATTAAATAGTGGACATGTTTCCCTGAAATCGATCGTTACCGGCGGGCTCGTGGGATTTTGCATATCGTCCTTGTGTGCCTTTGGCCATTACGCTTTCCTTTATCGACTCCGGTATCTTCCGTTTACCACCCATCTGCTGCTCAGTACCGCCTATTACACGTTCGCGGCATCGGCAGTTATGGCAGTTAATTTTCTTCTTTTTGATCGTAGCCATGACATAACTAAATGGATACACAGCCTTTTTTCCGCGACCCTCTTGACCCTGGGGCTCAGTTTTACCGGCGCTTTTGTTTTAATGCTTCGTCGCATGCTGGGGCCCAATGTGCTGCTGGATTTTTTCACCGGCCGCTACCACACGCCGGTTGAAGAAGAACGCATTTTCATGTTTGCGGATATAGTCTCCTCCACGACAATTGCCGAAAAGATCGGCCACCTGAAATTTCACGTTTTCCTGAATGATTATTTTTATGACATTACCGATGCCATCCTGTCGGCCGAAGGTGAAATCTATAAGTATGTCGGTGATGAAATCATCGTCAGCTGGAGGGTTTCCGACAGCATCAGCAACACCCGATGTATTCAATCGTTTTTTGAGATCAAGAAGAGCATCGAAAAGAAAAAACAAACGTACCTGAATAAATTCGGATTCTTTCCCTATTGCAGAGCCGGCCTGCACTGCGGCCCTGTCATCGTCGGTGAAATGGGGGATTTCAAGCAGGAAATTGCTTTTCTCGGAGATACGGTGAATACCGCTGCCAGGATTCAGGAAGCCTGCAAGGAATACGGAGCCGATTTGCTGGTGTCCTCTGAATTACTTAACAAGCTCCAGGTACCCCGTGATTATAAAGTGACAAGCCTGGGGGAAATTCGGCTAAAAGGCAAAGATAAGCCGATGGAATTATTCGGCATCAAAGAATCACAAACGGAATTCCCGCAATGACCTTTCCGCGCGGCTAGAACTTTATCGCCAATTTCGCCGCTCTTTTTCCCTCAATAAAAATTAAGATTATCGTTGATTGTGAATAGTCTGGCAGATGATATCATTGCCGTTATTGCTGCAAAAACAGAATTAGGCATATCTCCTTGACTGGACTATATCCAATATGTTGTAGTCTTCGCCATGGAAGACTACCCGAAGAATTTGATGGAACTTGAGCAATATTTTTCGAATGAACAGGCATGTCGGGACTACTTGCGCCAGTTGCGAT
>JAUSPJ010000149.1 GCA_030655795.1 Fidelibacterota bacterium
CGGTTTCTTTAAAATCCTGAAAATCTTTTTTGTCGTCGGACTGGTTTTTTTGTTTGTGGTGGCGGTGATTGCCCTGCTTACAAAAGAAGAACCAGAGAAATAAGATAATCGTTTATCAGTGTATAGCGGCTGTGGTGAGGCAAACGCATCATCACAGCTGCTTTTTATTTACAGCACAGAAAAACGGGATTTAAGTCAAATTATTTCAGCAGAAGCATGTTCCGGACCTGCAGACCGCCATCGAATATCATGCGCAGCATATAGACACCGCTCGGAACGGCGAGCCCATCGGAATTTTTTCCATCCCAGACTTCGGTCCAGTAACCGGCATTATAATAGTTGTTTACCAGTGTGCGCACTTTCTCGCCCCGCACATTGTAAATATCCAGACGAACGTTGGATGCGGCCGGTATAGTAAATGAAATGTTGGTTGTCGGATTGAACGGATTCGGATAGTTCTGGTAAAGTGTAAATTTATCAGGTATCAATTCGTCTGATTTAACGCTAATCACAGGTTCAAGCGCTACAACTCTCAGATCATCAAAATAGACAGAGCCCATTTCAGCGGCGCCTGGAACATGTGTAAGCTGAATACTGTCAAACCGGTACGACGTTCCATCCAAAATACCGTTACCTATCCAGCTGCCAACGCCTTCCAGATCATCGAAATGCCATTCAACTAACTTCCATCCAATCCAATCTATTGTATACCACTTCGATACTTCACTGGCAGATGAACCGCCAACTTCATCAATTGCAAATCGGAATTGATTTCCGCTCCCATCGCCGAAAATATAAGCCTGTAAAATTGTACCCGGTTCAAAATATATATTTTGGGTTGAAGAACCGCTTTTGTACACAACACGTATTAACCATGAAGATACGCTTAAATTCCAGTCATAATAAAGTTCCATGGATTTTGTACTGTTTGTCAGCAAGTTTGTATAATTAGTGTTTTCACTTCGCGCTGTCGCGGGATCATGCCCGGTAGTTGAACCGCTGCTGCCCGGCGACCACCAGTTATCGGTCAGGCCGGATTCAAAATTGTCAATATTCTTTATCGCCCAGCGCTCGACGCCTGTTCTAAATGTGATAGTTTTCTTGCGTGTGATTTCATTTCCAAAAAGATCTCTCAATCCTGCAATTACCTGAACTTTATATAACTTGTCGTGTTCCAGCTCCTGCAAAGGAAAAACATTAAAAACGCTGCGGTGGTTTACGATGAAATGCTGAACAATAGTGGGTATTGTATCGTATTCGGGATAATTCTGCATAAAAACCATGTCATCCAGGATCGAGTTTGTGTCCAGCTCCTCGTCAAAAGTGATATTAATGACCGGAAATAATTCTACATTTCTGGCGTTCTGCCCCGGATACATTTGCACAATCTGGGGCGCAGCCATATCTTCTTTTCCGGTCGTAAAGGTAAAACTATAGGCGTCTCCCCCAACACCATCGGAATTACCATCAAATTGATAACCAAATATATCCTTTGCAGTGCCGGCAATCGTAATAGTGTATTCACTGAGAAAATCCAGGCTGTCCGACCTGATCTCTAATTTCAAACCGTCATTTAGCCAGGTAAAATCCAAGATCTCTTCAGGAGAAATTGAAATCGCGGCAGCGGTAAGAGCTGTATCCATCGGTCGGCTGAATTGTATCACAATCGGATTCCAGGCTGGGAAGCTGGTATCCCCGTCGGCAGGAATAGTTGATACCACAATGGGAGGAATGCTGGAAAAAAGTTTGAAATCTTTGAAATTGAAAAATTTATCCCCGATTGTCACTTGAGCAGTATCAGATAAATATCCATCGGCTTCAACAATCAATTCATAAGCTCCAGCCGCCAGACTGTCAAACAGGAAATACCCGTTGTTAAACGAATCGCCGTGATAAACATTGCCACCTGGATTTAATGTCACCGTAATATTGTTGACCGGTAAATATTTATCGTTCGAGCCGCTCAGTGAAAAATAATCAACCTTATCAAAAGAATCCCGGACAATACCTGCTAAAGTGGAATATTGAAAATCTGAGCTGTCAAACAGTTGAACAAACGTTCTGGCAATGGCATAGGCCTCATTACGATGGTAAGAGCGGTTTTTCAGACGCCATGTTTCCGGCGGATAATCGTGAAACGAACCTTCCGATAAAACCCCTGGCAGTATCAGTGGTCTGAAAACACCGAGATAGGGCTGACCCGTTCCGTAAAACGTCCAGTCGCCGGCTTTTTGTGTGCCGGTCGTCCGGTTCGCAGAGTAAATTTGATTTACCATAGTACTTGCACAGGTCAGCTCGATCGGGCTGGAAGGATATCCTGGAAGACCATTGATTCGGGGATCACCAGTTGGCCCAGGATAGAGCATTAGCGTATAGTTCAGCTCGCCATTATAGCCGTTACTGTGAATCGACTGGAAAAAATCAACATTGTTCTGGTTGGCAATGGCCGCGCGGGTAGAGAGGGCGGGATCGTCAACAACATCATCATCATTTCCATAACGGGTTAACACCACGGTTGCACCCAAACTTTCAAAAATATCCCTGACGTGTTGAGCCTTTGACCAGTTGGATTCAGACTCCCAGAATTCCGCAAAGACCATATGCCTGTCATCAGACTCATGTCCGCCGTGCCCCGGGTCAAAACAAAACTTCAGGCCGCTCAAATCCTGCGCAGTCGCAATGGACATTAGAAACATACTGATTATTGATATATTGATTAGTCTTTTCATGATCTATCCTTATTCGCTAATTTCAATTGTCAAATACCCGATTCTGCCATCGACCGTATCAAAAGCGATTTTATCCATTAACGGTGACCAGGCTGGATACATTTCTTTCATATCATTGGATTTTGTCAGCTGAATCCGTGCTTGTCCATCAGCGCTGACCGCCCAGATATCAGACGCCGTGATGACATGACCATCATCCTCGTCCAGCATAAAAACAATCCACTTGCCGTCGGGAGACCATTTCGGCGCCCGCGCTGCTCCCAGTTCAGCAATGATGTTGCCATTTAAATCAGAAACAAACGTTCCGCGACCGGCGAATGTAAATAACAGGCGGGTCCTGTCCGGTGACAACGACGGCCAGACATAGTTCCCTTCGCCAAGGGGGGCCAGGATTGTTTTTTCCCCATCTTTTATAAGTGCAATTTTCTGGTCTTCAATATACGTTACCGGTTCCTGAAAACTCAGTGCCCTGGCAGACTCATTTTTATCAATACTATACGTCCGTATTTCTTTATCGGCAACGGCAACAATTTGTCTCGCTTTCAAACTAAGCGCCGATGTTAAATAACGCTCTTTCTCACTCAGATACTCAATTTTCTTGTCGCCGATGGTCTGAATCGCCAGAGTTGAATATTTTCTCATTTTTACGTATTCATCGATGCGGAAAACCAGTTGTTTTCCATCCGCGGTAAACACCGGTTCATAGCCGGCGCCCGTATAATCATTTATCTGGCTCAGGGATTTCTTGCTTAAATCATACAACCACAGTCCTTTAAACCCAAATTGCGTAAACAGTATTTTTTCACCATCGGGGCTGAACTGCGGAGCGGTGTAATTGTTTTGTTCGGTCGGAATGATTACGGTGTCCAGAACTTTTATCTCCTGAGCGCCCATCCATAAGACCGCTAAAAAAGTAAGGCCAAATAAAACGGTAATTTTTTTCATTGAATATCACTCCCTTTATTGTTCAGGTTAGTAAGTTAAAATAATTAA
>JAUSPJ010000158.1 GCA_030655795.1 Fidelibacterota bacterium
ATTCTTTGCAATGTCGCCAACCCGGAACCTTCTGTCGATGACAGTGTCATCCAGCCGGGAATCGGGGACTTAATATGCCAGTCGATGAAACCGCTACCCAGGTTCCTGAGTTCAAACTGTTTTGAATATTCGTTTTCCCAGAAATAGAGCACCTGTGGCGACACCTCAATATTTGGTTCCACGGCTATATCCTTGTGCAGAATTGCGCCGATCATCCAGTCTCCATCCAGGCTTGAGCCACTAACCTCATAATTACTCAGATCCCTGTAACCGGCATCGGTATCCAAGTATGCCCGTCCGATTCCTTCGTGGGTTTCACTGTACCCAAGGCTCTGATTTCTGACGTCACTTCCGACAGAAACATAAATTTCTTTGGAATCCGGAATCGGAATAGCGCTCGGAAGGTAATAGCTTGTCCATTCACCGGCACTCGGTACTATCTCATATTGTGCAATCGGGATCTGATTCAGCATTTCCATTATTCTGATTATCACAGCAGCATCGCCACCGACATATAACTTGACCCCGGCTAACCGGTACAATGCTTCCGATGGAGCAGTATATTTTTCGGCAGCTTTCGCGTAATTCAACTGAATATAGTACGTCAATTCATCATCATACACAATCTCAGTCTCTTCAACTCCGCCAACAAGTTGAGCCGAAAAGCTTATATTTTTTTTCTTATCCAGTGTGGATATTTTTGTCCAATAGGGTATAAAGGTCAGTTTATTGTACGATATTCCAAAGAGCGGATCCTCATAATGAAACGGACTGCTGCTCAGATTTACTAGATCGACGGAAGATTCGCTGCCTTCTTTGACAATGGCCATTTTAAAGTCTGAATCCACTGTAAAATTCAGGTCAAAACGCAGGTCCTTTCCGGCAAAGAACTGAATATATTGAGCGGCCGAGTTTTTAACCGAAACATCAATCTTCTCACCCTCCAAAAAACTGCCGTAAAAGTAATCCGAGTATATTTCGGATATCTGAACATCGCCATATCCATAAACACCGCCTGCAATATCCGAATCGTTTATCAGGTTAGCAACAAACCAGTTCCGCATCAGTTTATTTGTATCAATTATCAATCCATGACTTGTCAGTACCCGACCGTAACTGTCCAGCGAATTTGCGGTCTCTTTGTTGACATCCTTGATAAATTCCAAACCGAACTGTTTATAACAGTACAGTGTCCATAAGCCGACTTTGGCATAATCGGCAATGCTGTTATCGAAACTTGTCAACGGACGATTCGTGTCACGCAGAAAAGTGCCATAAGACCGGGCCTCAAATCCCAGTATAAACATCGCAAACTCAGACATTCCTTCATTCAACCAGGTGCTTTCATTATTGTCAACTCCATAATGAATGAGATGTTGTAATTCATGGGCAACAATCCCAAGTGAAAATTCATCATACATTTTCCCCGGATTTGTATCGATATACATAATATCGCCAAAATTGCCGTTACCGGGGTTATTTATCTGATCTCTCGGATCAAAATAGCCGGCTACATATATTGGATTTTCTTCTTTGTCGTAATTATCCCGTATATCGGTCAATAAAACGAGTAATTTTCCGTTATTATCTACGTCCGGTATCTCACCAAATATATCGATCTCATTCGCCAGAATTCCTTTATTCGGATCTATCGATCCGGAAGGTGTTTTGTAAAGTAACGCATCGATAATCTGGTCTGCAGCATAAGGAGACACATGATTCTCTTCAATTTCTGAGAGTTCAGCGTAGACTACAATACCGCCTTCC
Source organism: Fidelibacterota bacterium (assembly GCA_030655795.1). GTDB lineage: Bacteria > Fidelibacterota > UBA2242 > UBA2242 > UBA2242 > B118-G9. The sequence continues at coordinate 1,768 of JAUSPJ010000158.1, forward strand.
TCTTTTAACTTATTAAAGGACACCTCAATCATTGTCGGAGTTGAAGCCGTTATATCTTCATAAATAAAGAAACTGGTATCGCCGTCCGCCGGTTTTTCCAGGCGGCTTTTTATAATAACATCACCTGTTTTAGAACTTACCAGGGGAAAGCCGCAAGTTGGGATTGGCTTGGAAATAGTGAGCGGAATAGCGGAAATATACAACGGGAGAAGGACAGTTAAAAAATATACTATTTTCTTCATTATGTATTCGGAATCGAATGCCATTCGTCAACCGGATCCCTTGTCATCAGGTCAATCAGGGTAGTTCGGGGATTTTTCTCCTCGAATAAAACCTTATAGATTTCGGCGGAGATGGGCATCAAAATCCGATATTTTTCAATCATCTGGTGAACGGTCATACAGGTATGTACGCCCTCGGCAACCATCGACATTCCCTTTAAAATATCATCCAGTTTCCGGCCCTTTCCGATCTCTTCTCCTACATATCGGTTGCGGCTATGTTTACTGCTGCAGGTTACAATCAGATCGCCAACGCCGCTGAGACCGGCAAAGGTTGCCTCTTTGGCGCCGAGCTGAACCCCCATCCGGATAATTTCCATCAACCCACGGGTAATCAATGCTGCTTTGGAGTTATCACCCAGGCCCAGTCCATCGCAGATTCCCGAAGCAATAGCGATAATATTTTTTATTGAACCGCCCAGTTCAACGCCAATGATATCCGTGCTGGTATACACTCTTAAATAGTTTGAATTAAACAGATTCTGAACATAACGCGCGCTGTCATTGTCTGCCGACGCCGCAACCACTGCTGTAGGGACTTCACGGGAAACCTCTTCCGCATGACTGGGTCCACTCAGTGTGACAATTCTTTCAACCGGATGATTCAGGATATGGTTGATTAGCTCACTCATCCGATAGAGGGTATGCTCTTCGATGCCTTTTGAGAGATTGACAATGATAATGTCTCCAGCAATTAGGCCCTTGACATTGTTCAACAAATCCCGCATGGTATGAGACGGTACTGCGACGATGATACTTTCGGCATCTTTAACAGTCTCAGGCAGATCGTTGGAAATGAAGATTTCACCGGGAATTGGAATACCGGTCAATAACGGATTCCGCCGCGTTTTATTCATGAAGGCAACATTCTCGGGAAAATATTCCCACATTGCAACCTGTACATCTAATTTGTGAAGGTGTATGGCAACCGTCGTTCCCCAGCTGCCGGCGCCTAAAACCGCAATTTTAGTCCGTTTCTGACTTGAGTTCATCATTTTCAGAAGTTTGATTCTATTTGATCCGGCCGATCACGGTCGGATTTTCACCTTTATTACTGAGGTTATTAAGAATACTATTTTGCGCTGAACTGTTAATAATCAGAATCAGGCCGATTCCCAGGTTGAATACCCGGCGCATCTCCTCAGTATCAACATTCCCCAGTCGTTGAATATATGAAAATACAGGCGGCCATTCCCAGGAATCCCAGTCAATATCGAGTTCTAAACCATCGGGTAAAATCCGGCTTGTATTACCTTCGATACCGCCACCGGTGATATGGCTGATTCCGTGCAGATCATCATTATCGAGCAAATCTTTAACGATCGGTAAGTACGAGCGGTGTACATTCAATAATAGATCACCAAGCACGGCATCCAGTTCCTTGATATAGTCAGTAATGACATGATGCTTAAGCAATACGGAACGTGCCAGCGAATACCCGTTGGTATGCAATCCGCTGGATTGAAGGCCGATTACAATATCGCCAACCTGGATATTCCGCGGCAGCAGCCGATCTTTCTCTGCAACACCGGTAATCGTTCCGACGAGATCGAAGTCTTTTTGTTGATAAATTCCGGGCATTTCGGCCATTTCGCCACCAATCAGCGCACAGTTATTTTCCTTGCAGGCCTTTGCAAGCCCCTGTACGATTTCAGTGACAATAGACGGCTCTAACTTTCCCATGCCAATATAATCCAGGAAAAACAACGGTTGTGCCCCAGTCGTCAAAATATCATTCACGCAATGATTTACCAGACATTGCCCAACGGTATTATAGCGTCCCGTCAGCGTGGCGATCATCAGCTTTGTCCCAACGCCGTCGGTGCTGGAAACCAGCACAGGTTGTCTGTATTGCGAAACCGGAAATTCGTAACAGCCGCCAAAGGATCCAATATCGGTTAATACATTTGGGTTGAACGTTTCCTTGACAATATTTTTTATATTCGTAACTGCATCTCTACCCGCCTGAATATCGACACCGGAATCCCCATAACTACTTTTCAATTATCATTGACCTCGTCATACATACTGTTGATCATTTCCGCGTAATGTTTTTCAACAATACTACGACGGATCTTCATTGAAGGGGTCAGTTCATCATTCTCAATTGTAAATTCATGGGATAACAGTATATAGCGTTTGATTTTTTCGAATTGAGCGAATCCTTCCATTGATTCATCAATAACACGATCATAGAGTTCCTTAACTTCCGGCAATTTAATAAGTTCGTCTCTGGTTTCCCACTTCAACTCTTTTTCCTTTGCCCAGGCTTCAAGATTCGGAAAAGACGGTACGATAAATGCCGATACAAATCTTCGTTTATCGCCAATTGCCAGTATCTGTTCAATCCATTTCGATGTGACCAAAACATTTTCCATTGGCTGTGGTGCTACATTCTTACCACCGGAAGTGACGATAATATTCTTTTTTCGATCGGTAATTACCAAATATCCATCTTCATCAAACATTCCAATATCACCTGTATAAAACCAGCCGTCCTTATCGATGACTTCAGCCGTGGCTTCGTCATTCTTGAAATACCCTTTCATGATATGCGGTCCGCGGGTCAATATCTCACCATCCTCAGCAATTTTTACCTCGACGTTTGAAAGTGGAGGGCCGACAGTACCCAATTTATTCTTTTCAAACGGATTAATTGAAATAACCGGTGACGTTTCGGTCAATCCATAACCTTCGAGGATCGATATGCCTGCAGCTTTAAAAAATTTCCCAATCTCTTTAGATAATGGGGCCCCTCCGGATGCAAAGAATCTTAATCTTCCACCAACTTTTTCCTGTAATTTTGAAAATACCAATTTATTTGCAATTTTTAACTTAGTTCCAAGAAATACACCAACAGAATGACCGAGCTCACGTAGATTTTCCGCTTTTTTCCCGGCATTAATTGACCACCAAAACAGTTTCTTTTTAACCGAAGAAGCCGTAGTTATATTATCAATAATTTTTGCATAAACTTTTTCATAAAATCTTGGAACGGCAATCATTAAAGTGGGATGAACTTCCCTCATATTATCTGCGACTGTATTGATACTTTCAGCATAATAGATTGTTGCTCCAACTGAAGTCGCTAAAAAATATCCCGCCATTCTCTCTAAAACATGACTTAATGGTAAGAACGATAAAAACGTATCGTTCTCATCAGCCGTGATAACTTTCAGACTACCGGCGATATTCGAGCTGAAATTGCCATGCGTCAGCATCACACCTTTCGGCTCTCCGGTTGTTCCTGATGTGTAAATCAACGTTAACACATCATCTTTATGAATAGACATGGCATCTTTTTCGAATTCACCAGGATGTTTATCTCGATAATCTTCACCTAACTTCAGAAGTTCGGTCAGTCCTATCATGTTATCATTATCGAAGGCTGTATCATCCAGAATAATGACTTTTTCAACACGTTTCAATTCCGGCAACAAGGATAAAATCTTCTCACCCTGCTCTCGATCTCCGGCAAAGACAAACCGGCATTCCGAATGTTGCACAATCCACTTTACCTGTTTAATAGTTAAGGTCGGATAGATTGTCGTGGTAACACCCCTGGCACACACAATACCATAATCTGACATCGCCCACAGATGATTGTTCTGAGAAATAATTCCCACATGGTCTCCGGTTTTAAAGCCAAGGGTTTTCAAGCCGCCGGATATTTTTTCAACTGTTTCGCGAGCCTGCGCAAACGTAAGCATTTTCCATTCATCGCCTTCTTTATACCCAAAAGCAGCCTTATCGGCATATTTGTTGGTAACGGAAATGAACATCTCTGCAATCGTATCAAAATTAATTTCTGACATTACTCTTTCCCCCATAATAAATTTTTGTTTTTCAAGATAGAAACATTAATTTTAGCCTGCTTTTTGCCGAGGTGGTGAAATTGGTAGACGCAGCGGACTCAAAATCCGCCGGACTTCGGTCCATGGGGGTTCGATTCCCCCCCCCGGCACTGTTAATACATTTGATTTAAACATCCCCACCCTATCAATATAATAAGTTACGGCAGATTTCAAATAATAAAAATTTGGTAATTCTGCCGAAGTTATTAAAATTAATAATTTTTAATTTTTGACAATACCAGTTCGGATCGACGTATCTCCTCGGGAGCGTCGGGATAATTATTAATCACTTTCCTGAATTCAATCGTCGCCTGGTCCAGTTGATTTAACCGAAAGTAACAATAACCAAGCCGCATTTGAGCAGCCGCTTCCTTGTTTCCATCACCGGCGCCAAATACTTTCTGATACGCCTGCAGCGCCTCAGCATATCGATTCTGGTAATAAAGCGCTTCACCTATCCAGAAATAGGCATTATCCGTCAACGAGTGTTTTGGATCAATGGCAACTATTTCATCAAAGATTTCAATGGATTCGTTATAGCGCTGCTGGTTAAACAGCATCATGGCCTTATCATAGAGTTTTTTCTGCATGGAAGCCGGAGCAGAACTTGAACGGGCAAGCGCCGGAACGGACGGAGAACTGGGTTTCATCGACACGGACGGCATTGCATGCATATAAACGGCATAGGGATTGTTCTGAAGTTCTCCGTAGAACAGTTCGAAGGAGACTCTGCGGTTCAGTGTTCTGCGGGCTTTATTGCTGCTTTCCACTAGCAGCTCACTGGAACTTTTTGGATTAATTTCAATTCGTTGTGCGATTGCACTCTGTATTTCCACGGGAAAAAGTTCGAGCAGTATTTTTCCAAATGTCTTAGCTCGTTTTTCCGATAACTCATAATTGTACTGCTCAGATCCTTCAAAGTCTGTGTATCCGGTTATACGGACTTTAATTTCAGGATCGCTGCGCAGGGCTTTGACGATTTTACCGAGCGTAACGTAATAATTTGAATTGAATGTTGAGCTTGGCATGGTGGATTTATCGTCAAAATAAATATCGTCAAAGGAGAGATTCTGGAAATTCAAATTCCCTGCCGGGACTGTTTGTACCGGTTCCGCAGGACGCTCAACAATATCAGCGACCGGAGCAGCGACCTTGTCCGCCACCTGAATTGTTTTCTTGACTACGGCAACAACTGTATCCTTTGGGGCCTGCACCACCTTTTTGGGGGATGCAACGGTAACAGTGTCTTTTTTAACAATTTCTTTAGTCACAACCGGTTTTGGTTCAGCGGCTTTAACTACTTTTGGTGCGGCGATACTTGGAGCTGCTTTGGTAGATGAAATAATTTTCTGCGGAGGTACTTTCGGATTCAGTGTTTCCGGGGCAATAGCCGGACGTTCGCCCTTCTGCTGCACAAGTGAGCGGGCGATCCGGTCTTTCTCCAGCGAAGTTTCAGAAATCGTTTCTTTCCCGCCACCACAACTCAAAAGATAGATACTAATGACAATCAGTAAGGTTAAGCGCTTCATCCCCCACCCTCCAAAGATGAAAGCATCCGTCGCGAATCAGTTAGCCGGATGCTTTTTATTCTAATGTCCATCACTACTTCTTCTTAGTTTCTGTCGCAGGCGGAGTCTCCAGAGTCTTGACGCGTTTCTCAAGATCACTCAACTCACGATTCAGACGACTGACAGCTGTCTGGATATCGGTAAGTGAACGGTTTGTGTTACGCTGGAACTGTGAAAGCCGGTCTGCGGTATCTTCCTGATTGCGTTTCAGGTTGGCCAATTCAGTCTCGGTGTTCATTCTCAGTTCCCGGATCAACAGACCGAGTGAGTCGACTTTAACATCAAATTTGCGGGCAGTGTTATCCAACTTTTCATCCAACGCAGTCAAATCTCTTTGAAATTGCTGAATATGTTTACCACGACCTTTAAACTGAAGGTCGAGATCATGTACCGTATGATCAAACCGGTCGATGTTTACAACATGCACCGAATCAGCTGCATTCAGCTGGTCCATCCGATCATTAACCTTATTAACCACGAAGGCATAATAGACGGCAACGGCAACAAGCAGCACTAAAACTATTGTCTTAATCAGTTCTTTCATTAACTACTCCCATATTTACAGTTCGATATTTTCATATTAATTATCATAATAATCACTCTGGCGGCACAGAAGCCTGTTCTGGTACTATTTCAGTGAATTCATTATTTTGAGGTTTGGGAAGCGCCGAAATTCCGGAACGAAACGACTGTTTGGCCTCTTCGCTTTGAATATCCGTTATCAAGATTTTGACATCTTTATGAAATTGGGCGATGGTTTTTTCCAGCCGATGAATCAGTTCGTTCATCAGTTCTTTACCGTAAAGATTGTTAATTCCCGTTAACAGGTCATCAAATTTAGACATCAGGTAAGTATTGCAACTCTCCGTATTGCCGAAATCGATTTTTAATTCATCAGCCATTTTTGAATATCCTCATAAAAATACCGATGTTAAATTTACACAACTCATTTTAATTATCAATGTTTTTTGATAGGCATTTTACCACTTATCACCTTTAAATGTTTCCCACCTATCAATATCCTTGATTATTAAGCGACAAATTCCGCGTATTGCGGAATTCAATTTGATTTCCACACTGGGCTGGTTCGAAGTTAATTTTTGCATAAGCTCCTTAAATTCAAGTAGTTCATCACGGTCAACTTCTATACTCAAGCGGGTCAGCATCTTCACTCCTGTCGGTTATTATATTCGCTGTAATTTCTAAAATTTCCAGTCATTGTACAACAGCTATTTTCGCGCCACAGGTGCACATATTCCCCTGCAGATTTTTTTGATCTATCTGATATCCCTGTCGCTCGATCAGCAGTCGTCCGCATGAATAGCAATAGGTATTGCTTTCCTTAAAGGCGACGACATTCCCCTCGTAAATATAACGCAAACCATTGTTGACAGCGATTTTTCTGGCGCTATCCAGCTCTGTTTTAGAAGTCCGTTGCAGCTGCAGCATTTTAAAACTGGGCTGAAATGCTGAAAAATGCAAAGGAGTATCCACGCCCAGGTTATTGACAATCCAGCGGGTCATTTCCTCAATTTCAGTCGCGCTATCGTTTAATCCGGGGATTATCAGAGTTGTCAGTTCCAGAAAGGTCCCCAGCTTTTTAATTTCTATCAGGGCATCCAGAACAGCTTGCAGATCGCCACGACAATAGCGTTTATAAAAATCCTTTGAGAACGCTTTCAAATCAATATTGGCGGCATCAATGAGAGGATAAATGTCCGCAATTGCTTCGGGACTTATGTATCCGTTACTGACCATGACAGTCTTCAATCCGGCGTCACGGGCCAGACGGGAAATATCCATGACATATTCACCAAAAACTGTTGGCTCGTTATATGTAAATGCAATGCCGACCGAACCGGATTTCAGCGCAGATTCGATGATCTCTTCAGGATTAATGTCACGATTTTTCACCTCTTGCGCTGTTGCCCGGGCAATATCCCAATTCTGGCAAAACTCACAAAACAGATTACAGCCAATCGTTCCAACCGACAGGATTTTCGTACCGGGGAAAAAATGGTAGAGCGGTTTTTTTTCAATCGGATCAATATGAACGGCTACCGGATGCCCGTATGCAATCGTATAGAGCGTACCGTCAATGTTCTGTCGCACATTGCATTGCCCATACCGATTTTCAGCGATTTTACAACGGCGCGGGCATAACTCGCACTGGATAGTGTCATTTGCCTGTTTCCACCATAATGCTTCTTTCAAATGAAATCCTCGTTTCGATTTGAATTTAAACTAATCAATTGCGGCTGGGATGTCAACACCAGAAATGATTATCCCGATAATTCGACCGGGAACAATTTTTAATATTTCAAGTATTAGCAACATTGACTATATTTCGACCTGATTGAAAATAATATATTGAATAAGGTGATCTAATGGCAAAAGTAAAAAAAGACGGAACAAAACATTCCCCATTTATTAAACAACTTACACTTAAAAATACAAATTTTTTAATCTTTGGCATCGGTATTCTGACGATTATTATCGGTTATTTTATCATGGCCAGCGGTGACACCTATTCGTTCCGTACCCTGACACTGGCGCCGATTGTACTTTTAATCGGATATTTAATCATAATCCCCATCGCTATTTTATATCGGAAAAAGAACAATACGGATAGCGAACCAAAAAAATAAACAGATTTTTTTACTGAGAAAACGCTCTCGCCAATTCCGGATGGAGCGTTTTTTTATTAAGGTCATTCGAAAAGTTACGAATCGGACTTCTTTGATTCCTTCGTGGCTGTTGGTTTAATGTCGACAGGACCTGTTTTCTCCTTTGACAAAGAATCGGCGCTACTCTTTTTATTGGTATAATCCGTAATATAAAATCCGGAACCCTTAAATATCAGGCCGGTCCCGCCGCTGATTTTCCGCATGACGGTATTCTGCTCGCATTTCGGACAGACTTGTATCGGATCAGAACTCATACTTTGAAAGTATTCAAATTCATAGCCACAGTTATCACAAATATAGTCATAGGTCGGCATAAAATTTCCAAATTAACTCATATTACACAAGATTGCCGCTACATTTACAATATCATCAACGCTGCAGCCCCGGGAAAGATCATTCATCGGTTTTTTTAATCCCTGAATAACCGGTCCGACGGCCTCACACCCGGCTATCCGCTGAATCAGTTTGTACCCGATATTGCCGGCTTGAAGATCCGGAAAAATCAGGACATTTGCTTTACCGGCTACCAAACTTCCGGGCGCTTTCTTGCTGCCCACTTTCGGGACAATTGCCGCATCCAGTTGCAGTTCACCATCAATCAGTAAATCCGGCCTTTTCTGCCTTACCAGTTCTGTCGCCCGAACGACTTTATCTACCAGGGGATGTTTGGCGCTGCCCTTAGTGGAAAATGATAACATAGCGATCCGTGGCTCCTCTTTAATGACATTCCGGTGAGTCTCGGCAGTAGCGATGGCGATATCAGCCAGTTGTTCCGCGGTGGGTTCCGGCAGAACCGCACAATCGGCAAAACTCCAGATGTTTTTTTCATCGGGAGTGATCATAAAGAAATCACTGGAAACGGTCGGCGTATCGGGATGAGTGCCGATAATATGGAGGGCCGCTCGAAGTACATCGCCGGTCGTCGTATCGGCGCCGGAGACACAACCGTCAGCAAAATCCTTTTCGACCAGCATCGCTGCAAAAAAGGTCGGATTCAACATCATTTTCCGGGCCTGCTCGATCGTGACTCCTTTATGTTTCCGCTTATTGTAATAGGCTTCGGCGAAATCCGTCATGTATTCTGACGTTTCCGGATTGATGATTAATACACCATCAAGTGATACTTTTAGCTCCTGAGCGAGCTTAAGAGTTTTATCTTCGGGACCAACCAGAATCACGGAAGCAATCTTTTCTTCGGTTAAAATGGCGGCTGCTTTAATCACCCGCTCATCATGTACTTCGGGCAGGACAATCCGTTTATTTTTCAGTTTCGCCTGATTGCGGATATTCTCTAATAATTTCATCCGTTACTCCTGAGTTTCCTGATTAATTCATTTTTTACAATTTCCGGTACGAATTCACTGACATTCCCGCCAAACCTGACAATTTCGCGGACGGTACTGGAGCTTAGATAAGTGTAATCTTCGTGCGGCATGAAAAAAACCGTATCGATATTGTCGTTCATGTGTCGGTTCATCAATGCCATCTGGAATTCATAGTCAAAATCGGAAATTGCCCGAAGCCCCCTGATAATGACTGAGGCGCCGACTTTTTGAGCATATTCGACTGCCAATCCCTTAAACTGGTCAATTTTAACATTCGGATATTGGCTGGTACAGTTTTGAATCATCCCGATACGCTCTTCTGTGGTAAACAGCGGGTTCTTGTGCATGTTTTGCGCTACGGCGATATAAACAGTCCCAAAAACGGAGGCGGCCCGTTTCAGGATATCCAGGTGACCGTTTGTTACCGGATCAAATGTGCCGGGATAAATTGCTAATTTCATTCAAACCTTCATAATTGTTAAACTGGTTTCACCGATTATTCGGTGTGATTGGATATATTCTGAGATTCTATCGGGAATCTTCAATTCTTTTCCTGCTTCCAGGGCAATCTTTACTCCAGAAAATTGCTGGACAAACAGATCAAATAACTCATCGAAGTATTTAAACTTATACGGCGGATCGACTAATACAAGGTCAGCTTCCGGTGGATCGGATAAAAACCTCAGAACGTCCATTTTCAGAATTTTAACGTCCCCTGCCAACTCCAGTTTTCTGACATTCTCTTGTATCAGTTTGATCTGCCGGATATTTTTTTCGACCATAATGCAGGATTTCGCTCCCCGTGAAATGGCTTCCAGCCCCAGATTCCCGCAACCGGCAAACAGATCAACCACTCGTAAGTTTTCAATATCTCCTAATATGGAAAATAGCGACTCTTTGACCCGGTCACTGGTGGGTCTTAAGTTTGGATTGTGGTTGGTTTTTAGAAGCTGGCCTTTAAAGTAGCCGGAAATTATTCGAACCATGCTACATATTGCCGGGATAAATGACTGAATTCAGATTGAAATCCAGAACGCTTTCTCTAATCGGCTGCTTAGTATCGCTTCTGATTGACAGTATTGAGGTTGACATATTATGCCGCTGAACAGCCAGTTCGCGCATCATGGCGATTACATTAGCAGTCATACCATTCCCGATTATTTCGGCATCGCGAACCGTTGTGATATCACTGCTTGATATTTTCAACGGATTCATCCGTACACTGGATTTCAAGGATGCCTGCCAGACATACTGGGATAATTGACGGTCTGTCAAATACTTGTAACCCTTGGTATCATCAGAACCCATCGTTTGAAACCGAACAATGGCCATGATTTCCACCGGATTGCCGGCAATTTTATTCGACCGTTCTACAAAAAAGATTTCCGGCGGCTGGAACTGGTTCTGGCAAATAAAATAATTTTTGATCTGTTCGGCAGCGTACTCACTGCTGACAAATAAAATAAAACTCAGCTTGCCGTTTTTCACACGTAAATACTGTAATCTTGAATCCGCCGGAAATTGGGCCAGAACATCAGCGGCAAGGGATAATTTATTCTGTCCGATCTGGACACGCTGAATCAGGTTCATTGAAATATCGCTGCTGCCATATACACGGTTTACGGACCGGCTGCTTGTCTGAACTTCAGGTATTCTTGATGCAATCTGCGCACGGGCGTCGGACATACCGGAAGTCATCTGCCGTGTAACTTCACTGACATCCGATGATAACTGGCGGGTAGCGCCGGGAATCTGTTTCGCAGCCTCTGCGGCTCTGTCAGCATAAACTTCGGATAGACCATCGGCTTTGCGGATTACATCACTAGCTTGCTCGGAAACTGTCCCAACGACTGTTTCCGAAGTTCCCATGGCAACTTCCCGCACTTTTTCTTTAGTCAGTTGTCCATTTTTATATAACCATAAAATGACAAACAGTACAACGATTGCCCCTACCAGAATTCCATACCGGAATAACGGGTGTTTTTTGTGCTTTTTTTCCGGTTTTTCTTCAGGTTCAGGAGCAGATTTTACCTTTTCTTTGGGACCAGCCTCTTCTTCCTCGGCCTGTTCAATCAAATCCAGATTGGCTTCGGCCAATTTAAACAGATCGTCATCTATCTGGATACCGCCACTATCTCCCGAAAGCGACGGCACCAGGGGCATGTCGGGAATATCTCTTAAACTGGGTACAGACGCTGATTTTCTAAGCGGTAATGCTCCATCACCAGAGTCAGCCGGAATGCCGCCCTCTTGCTCTTCGGCTACTTCGTCAGGTTCAAGACCTTCAAGATCGAATTGCTCGGATTCATCCACGAATTGGAGTCCCGGTTGATTTGTCAGGTTCAGTCGAATCATCTGACTTCCTTTGGCATTTTCCGGAACATTAAGCCCAATAAATCAATGTACTGGCACATTGCTCCAATACCGCTACCATTTTCTTCGAAAATTTCAACAGGTTTGATATTTTCGAAGGTATCTATGGTCTTCAGGTTTTTAACATCATAAGTCAGCAGCATATTAAAAAACTCAGAATCAACCGCATGACTGTAATAATAAATATGGTCCACCGCGCTGAAATTTTCCATTTCAAATGTCCGAATACCATTAATATCTGCAATAACTTTTTCAGCGATATCATCAGCAGAGCTTTTATGCAGTATGGTATAATTTTCCATATCGGAAAAATCAAAACGGCACAATTGTCTGAAATCACCTGAATCAATCACAATCAGATTATGTACCGGCTCTCCAACCAACCATATAGCCCATTTTTCATTTTTGCCAATATCTTCCAATTGCTCAATTGCCAGAGCAGCGCTAAACAGATCGATATCCATTATATGAATATTAAAATCAGCAGCCTGCGATGCTTTCAAGAACAGTTTGCCTAGTTCTTTAAAGTAAGAAACAGACAGATAAGATTGGTCAGATCCGGACTTTTTGGAAAGCGGATAGTGCTGAACAAATTTTTTGTCATACACCGCTCCAAGGCGTTTTGATATTTTCCAGTTAAGGGCTTCTTCCAAATTATCTTCTGACATACCGGCATCAATAGCCTGGGAACTGATATCAAACCAGATCGAAGGGAGAGTCACTGCAACATAACTGTCCGGTTTTGGCAGATTTGAACGAATATCCAGAAACGCCTTTTCCAGCGAATTGCCAAATTCCGGATTGGATATATTTTCCGGTAAAAACGGAACTGATAAGGGAAATTTCTGAACAGTTTCAATTACGTAGTCTTCTCCGTTTTTAATTAACTGCCCGTACCGAACAAATTCTTCAGAGAAGCTAACGCAAATCATTTATTGTTCCTGGTTTTACCGATTAGTTATCCCAGCTCTTCTGATCATTTTCAATCCATCCTTGGCAAGTGTCTTTAAATGTAAAGAAAAAGTACTTTCGTTCTCTGTACTCGCCTTTTAGCGGATCTTTTATCCTGTATCCGTCAGAATCAGAGGTAATAATATAAAATTCATCAATCAGGGGACTTTTTGCATATTTTTCAGTCAGATAATAAGGGAGATAATAGGTGTTTTCCATTATCCGCTCAGAATGTTCAACACTGACAACACCGCCATAGGAAGAATCAGACTCAAGAGCGCGCCACCGGCTGGCTAAAACAAAAAGCGTATCCCAGGTAAACAGCTCATTATTCCATTTGGTCACTTTGTAGGTCGTATCGATCAGTGTGTCTTTCTTTTTATAAGAAAATGCAAATGTTGTATCAAAGAACATATAGAATTTCTTCGGTACTTTAATTTTAAATCTGCTATCTTCAAGGGTGAGTTGCTGATCGCCAAAATAATTGCTGTCTGCCCGGGTACTGTCCCGAACAGCGCTGACTACGTTCATAGCAGTTATCGGGTCAGTCTGATAATCATTGGCCATCTGATGATAGTATTTTTGTACCTCATTTAATATAAGCATGCGCCGCCGCCCTTCATTGCGTACCGCGTCCTCCTCACTCCAAATCACCGAAGGCACATAGATTACAAAGATAAGTACCAGGGCCATTAACAGGGCAACATAATTTAACGCTTTTACCAGCGTTGGTTTAAATATCGGAGTCTCATCAATGTACTTTTCAAATTCCTTACTCAATACTGACCTCGTTTTTTATTCGTTCCAATGTTTTTTCGCCGACACCTTTAACATTTACCAATTCGTCAATGTTTGTAAACCCATTGTGTGCAGTGCGATAATCGATAATCCGTTGTGCCGTCACTTCCCCAACCTTCGGTAATCTCATCAGCTCTTCAAGAGTGGCTGAATTCAGATTAATTTTCTGTGGCACGGGAAACGCCTGCGGTAAAATGACTTCTGTTTCCTGCAACTGCTGGCCGGTGAAATATATCGAGTCCACTGTTTCAGCACGGGCTTTAAAGTCACGGGCCTCACCAAAATTCTCGGATATTTTTAGCGTATCATCCGGGCCGGTTTTTCCCCTGATTAGATGAATAGCCGATCCAACTACAAAGAACAGTGCCAGAAACTGAATTACTAATCTTTCCTGGCGTGTTAAATTTAGCATTTTTGAATATAAATAAAAATCTATTTATCACCAACTCAAATTTGCGTTATCCGGTCACTCGATTTTGCTAAATCGATTCGCTACTGCCCCCCGCTTTTTTTCAACGTCAAGGAGCTCTTTATAAAGTTTTTTCTCCGGTCCACCGGGATTTTTCGGAACATCTACCTGGATCCGCACGATCTGGTCTCCGCGACCATGGTGATGCAGATGCGGGATACCCTTTTGTTTCAGACGTAACATTTTTCCACTTTGAGTACCACTGGGAATTGTCAATTTCACTCTTCCGTTCAGAGTTGGAATTTCCACGTCAGTCCCCAGGACCGCTTCGGCTGTCGAGATGTGCAGATTTACAAAAATATTATCCTCATTCCGGATAAATATAGCATGTTCCTTTTCCTCAAATATCACAATCAGATCACCCCGGGTCCCTTTACGGGGTCCGATATTTCCCTCTCCACTCATCGTCATATAATTGCCGTTACTGACCCCGGCCGGAACCTGAACCGATATTTCCCGCATTCCCCTGACGCGACCGTCACCCTGACACGTTAGACAACGCTGTTCCGCAACCGAGCCTTCACCCTGACAATTGGAACAGGGTCGGACATTGACCATCTGCCCGAAAAGCGAACGGGTCATTTCCCTGATTTCACCGGATCCATGACAGACGGGGCAAGTAATTCTTGAAGCGCCTGGTTTCGCACCTGTTCCTTCACAGGTTCCACAGGTATCCATGCGTTTGATTTTTACCTTTTTTGTGACACCTTCATTAATGTCCTCAAGTGTCAGGGGCAACCTGATTTTCAGGTCACTGCCGGTTCGTGAACCTCCACGTGAACGCCGGGTTCCGCCACCGCCGAACAGATCTTCGAAACCACTGAATCCGCCACCGCCGCCAAACACTTCACGAAAAATGTCGAAGGGATCGAATCCAAAGCCGCCACCGCTAAACCCGGATGAGCCGCCAAATCCGTTATTCTTCAATCCGGCATGTCCGAACTGATCGTACATCTTGCGTTTTTGCGAATCAGTCAGGATCGAATATGCTTCAGCCGCCTCTTTGAATTTTTCTTCAGCTGCTTTATCACCGGGATTCTTGTCCGGGTGATATTTCATCGCCATTTTGCGATAGGCTTTTTTTATTTCATCGTCGGAGGCCCCTTTGGAAACGCCTAAAACTTCATAATAATCACGTGCCATAATTATTTACTAACCACAACTTTTGCATGCCGCAATACATGCTTTTTAAACAGATATCCCTTCTCAAACTCCTCAACGATAATATCCGCATCCACATCTTCAACTTCCTTTGCCATGACTGCGTGATGCAAATCCGGATCAAAGGGCTGATTCACCGTTTCCATGGGTTTTACATCCATATCAAATAAAGTTTTGGTGAATTTTTTATAGATCATTTCCAGACCTTTCTGCAAGGTCTCATCAGAATCTTCATCGCCTTCATGATTAGCCATCGCCCGTTCAAAATCGTCCAGAACGGGTAAAATATTGCGCAATACTTTTTCACCGGCGTACTCAATGATATCTCCCATTTCTTTCTGAGTGCGCTTCCGGTAATTATCAAATTCAGCCGCCAGACGCATGTACCTTTCATTGCTGTCAAACAACAGCTGTTCGCATTCCGTCAGTTTATCTTTGAGTTCTTTGAGCTCTTTCTGATGAGCGGTGGGTTTTGTTTTATCTGATCCGCTATTCGCAGTTTTCTTTGAGCTTGTTTGAGTTGTTTTTTTATCCAATGCTTTACTTACTCCTATATTTGGCTTCCTGATACTAAAAAACATTCCGCTTCTTACTTGCAACAATAATACCAGATACCGAATCACTTAAAAATGACTGGTCCATACAAAATCTGGTAAACGTCCCTCGTAAATTGTTCGGACATTCTGGCATTTAGCGTTATTACACAAAGCCATGAAATATACTCGCCGCGTCATGCTTATCCAAGCAAAAAGGTCACCCGGTTTTTCATTTTTTGTGGATTAATTTTTAAAGAAATCTGCGGATTGCACGCCGGCTGCCAACCCAGCCTAAAAACGTACCTAAAAGCAGTAACGCAATATAGTATTGGTAACTGACGGTCATTGTATAATCAAAAAAGGATTGCAGATAGGTCTTTTGAACATAAATGAATCCATAAATAATCAGACCGGCCAAAATTGCTCCAAGCCCGCCTTCCAGAGCCCC
>JAUSPJ010000178.1 GCA_030655795.1 Fidelibacterota bacterium
TCTCAGGAATTGTACACATTTCCAACATTTATCGTGGGTCATATGTCCGGGGAAGACTGGGACGTCAGTTGGCGAAACGGGGCGATTTTTATTTCGGTTTCCCGTGTTATTGAGATTACCCGGAAATATCTTGTTTCTGTAGTCAAAGCAATCAAATCATACTCAACTGTTCTAGGCTGGCTGCTGTCTAACGAGCTGCCAAACTATATTGGGAATCAGTCAGCTGATGATGTTGAGAATTGGGTAAAAGATATAATTGATACGATAAAAAAAGAAGACCCCGATCGCCCGGTAAGTGTCGGAGATGGCGCCTGGTCGCCGGAGATTATTGGAGAACAGTCGGGATTTTTTCTCAGAAAGCTCAATAAGCATCAGGATTTTGTCGGGCTGCATTATTATCCACGGGGAATGAGTCCCTGGCATCACAGCTATACGACGGCTTTCCGGACCCGGCTGGCCCGCGAGTGGAACCGGCCTGTTATTGTCGAAGAGTTTGGGACGTCAACGACGTTATGTTCGGAAGAAAATCAGGCAAATTATTATCGCTCGGTTTTTTATAGCGCTTTGATCAATGGCGCTCAGGGAGCATTATCGTGGTGTCTGAATGATTTTGATTTTGAAAATAAACGGCCTTATTCGCACCATGCATACGAGGAACGGTTTGGTATTGTTAAAACGGATAAATCCCTGAAGCCGGCGGCAGAAGAATTTAAAAAGTTTAAAGACATCGCGGCTGAATTAGTCCAGCCGGAGTATCAGCAGATAGAGCAGCCGGCCACGCTGTTTGTTCCCTCCAATTATTATTATGAATATCCTTACCAGTCTCAGCCGGAATTCAAACAGTGGTACGATCTGTATCTGGAAACCTTTACTCTGCTAAAAAGAGCCAATCTCGATGTGAAGATGGTTTTTGAACCGGCCCAGGAGCTGGAAAATGAAGGACAGTATTCCCATGAATTACATCTGGACCCCGAAAAGAGTCCGGTTTTATTCATTCCCCGGATGAAACTGATGACAAAGCCAATGCGTACCGAATTAGAGCGCTATATCCGGACCGGAGGAACTGTTTATTTCAGTTTTGCCGATGACAGCTGGGTATTGGACTGGCATGAATTAGCGGGAATCAAGACAGACTGCAAGTTTGGGGTTCCGGATTTTTACAACAGTGATTTTCTTGATATTATTGTTAAAGAGGATTGGGGGAGTTTTCAGTGCGGTGAGAAATTGCATATTCCCCTGAACAATTCCGATCCTGAATTTGGTTATTGTCCTGTTCTGGAAACTTCCGGCAAAGTACTCATGGAAGATAAAAGTGGTTCTCCTTTTCTTATAGAGCATTCGATTGGGGAGGGTACGGTTTATTTCTGCAGCTTTCCCATCGAAATGCTTGCTCTCTCCAGTCATGATGAGCGGTGGAAATATGCACTTAGCCGAATTTATCGCTCAATTTATCAGACTGTTTATACCAATCCGTTGTTTTCAATCGAGGGTGACGGTCTGGAAATGGGGGTGTGGGAGAGGCCCGGCGAAGACATATATAAGATCATTATTTTGAATCATTCATGGAAAGAAAATCAGGTGTTTTTGACAATATCAAAAAAAAATAAATGTATCATATCATCTAATATCAATTATAGAACAGTAACTGACAGACAATCACGATTGTATTTCGAATTAGGAAGAAAAGAAATTGGGATTTTCAATGTAAGACGTGAAGATAATTTTTAAACACTTTAAAAATATTATGTAGAAGGGAGGTAAAGCATTAGAATTAGTACCATGTTTTGTAAATTTAAAATTAAAAGAGAGGTAAAGACATGAAGACAATAATGAAAGTTGTCGTATTTTTAGTGGCAATGTTGACACTAGCGCTTGGGGAGATCCTTCCTAATGGCGGACTCGAAGGTAATATGCCAAACTACTGGCATCCTGAAGGCACCGACGCAATCCTGGAATGGGGGACTGATGCATGGCGTACCGGTGGTCATTCACTGAAAATCGCCAGATCCTACACTGCCGTGGGCGATAATCTTTATCAATACGGTGGATTAGAGGCTGATGTACCTAACTATTGGTTTCATGAAGGAGCCGATGCATATTTTGCATGGGCGACTGATGAATCCAGAACTGGTGGACATTCGTTGAAAATCGCCAGAACGTACGCTGCAGTAGGAGATAATCTGTATCCAAATGGTGGATTAGAGGCAGTTAATCCTAATTATTGGAACACTGGGGGGTCATCTTCCAGTGCCGATATTGCATGGGCAACTGATGAATCCCGAACTGGTGGACATTCGCTGAAAATTGTAAAAACAAACAGCGATGGAACTGCTATATGGCAGAGTGATGATCTTTATCGCTACTGGTCCTGCTTTGTCGGACAGAATGTAGGTATGGAAGTTGGCGCCTGGGTAAAAACCCAGGGAGTTAACACTTCACCGGCAAATGATGGCGAGAAAATTCAGGTTATTTACAATTTTTACTCAGCAGCTGGTGTAAATTTGTTAGGAGCTCCTTTGGCTCTCGATGTTCCACAAGTTGATGCCAATTCTGACGGTTGGGTAGAAGTTAAAAGTACTGATCCGATTTCTTTTCCTGTTACTGTTGATTCAATAACGGTATCTTTTCAATTTGGTGCAAATGCAACAGGAACGGTCTGGATGGATGACGCATTTATCCGAAACACAACAGAAGATGAATGGGTTGGCGATTTCTTTAATCCCAATGTGGATGTACCAACCGGCTGGTTTTACTGGTGGCCGGATTTCTCTTATGGCAAAGCGGACTGGGATACTCTGACTCCCTCCAATATGGGAGTAACGACAGAGTATGCGCATACCGGTACTCAGTCATTGAAAATAGTGGAAACTGATAGCGAAAATGATGAAGTCACGGTGAACTATGACATCACCGACTTTGTTAATGACGGTAATCCACTTATGATATCTGCTTGGATGAAAGCAGATTTGCCGGCTGGCATGGCTGAATTGGCGAATACTAACGGCAGTTACGCTGTGGGATTCACTGTAACCTGGCATGATGGCACCGGCGGCGCTGACGGCTGGGG
>JAUSPJ010000185.1 GCA_030655795.1 Fidelibacterota bacterium
CGTTGCTGTGCAGCATTTCAAACAGCCCCACAATTGGTAAAATGATTAAAGTCAATAACATAATCAACGCCTGAACCATATCGGTCCAAACAACAGCGCGAAACCCGCCCAAAATCGTATACAGCAGAATAATCCCGGCGCCGATGGACATACCGTACAGTTGCGGAATCCCAAAGGTGACATTCAGTACTTTTCCGGCCGCGTTGAATTGTGCCGCGACATAAAACGTGAAGAAAAATGTAATGATCAACGAAGAAATAATACGCAGCGTTTTGGTCTCGTCATTAAAATAGCCGGCTATCAAGTCCGGCAAAGTCATGGAATCGTAGTTCCCGGCCAATTCTCTGAGAGGCGCCGCAATGAACAGCCATGTAAATATAATGCCTAAAACACTCCCGAATGCTGTCCAGATTTCCAGGAAACCGACCGCCAATGCCGCGCCGGGCAATCCGATCAGCAGCCAGGCCGATTCACCGCTTGCCCGTTCCGAGAGAGCAATTGCCCAGGCGCCCAATTTCCGGTCGGCAATCAGAAAATCCGATTGCGTTCTGTTTTTACCGGCACTTTTCAAACCGATTGCCAGAACAACAATTAAATAAAGAATTAGCCCGATCAGGATTGGATTCATATTTAATACCTATACTCAATTAACCGTCGAGGAAATATAGAAAAAAAAGTTCCCAGTCACAAGTTAGTAACTTCTTTTTACTTGGGCGGAGCCTCAGATTACGAGAGGAGTTTATCTAAATTCGCAAGAATGACCGCCAGAATGCCAAACCCAACCGTACAGTACCAGGCCGGTGTTCGTTTTTCTCCGAAAGCGGCAACCGATGCAATTACACCCACAAGAATACTGATCATCCCGTTGATTGTAAAAATATAAGCAGCGGGCAATGCGGCAGCAAATCCGAGCAACAACATACCAACAATAGAGCCGATTGCAGCAATTGATCCAAACTTAATCAAGTCTCCGATGCTGTCCGGCTTTGCTTTTTGAATGACCACCAGAACAAGGCAGGTGATCGCCATGCTGAGGTACATCAGAAAATAGATTGACGACCGGTATTCCATCAAATAGGTAGTATTAACATTAGAAGCAATTGTTCGCGTACCAAGATCCTTAATGATCACAAATGCCATACTGTTGCCCAGCAGCACGATCAGCAAGGCGCCGGCATAAATTAACTTGTCTTTCATCGAACGTGATGGATCGCCATCATCACTTTTAGGGCTATTCCCTAAATATGAGGCAAAGACGACACAGAGAATACCGGCCGCTAATGCCGCAAACTGGAATGGCAGAATCTGTTCGGAAAAAACAATTGATGAATAAATTACAACCGTTAAAAATGTCAGGTTCATCGCACACCACAGGGGAGATAATGGTCCTTTGGAGAGGCTGACTTTCGTAAAATGCATGGACGCCAGATTACCGAACGATGATACTATTGGTAACAGGAGAGCCAGTAACGGCAAATGAAAAAATTGACTCCAGCTCAGTTGGATTCCAAAAAATATGGCCCCTGCTATTCCCATACACATAGAGATATGAATGGGTATCACATTCCGGTTTTGCCCCATCCGAAACATTATCCCGATTAATCCGAATCCAACTCCGGAAATAACGGTTAACATTACTGCTCCAGCCATTTCTACTCCTTTATATCACCTAATCGTTCGTAATTGACAGTGCGTTATCAATCCAAAATCGATTGATTAAATCCTTGATCTTCCGTTTTTCATCCATCGGTGCAAATGATGATTCAACAGCATTAATCTGAACATGCCTGATCTCCGGCAATGTTAATTTCATATTTTGATAAAGCACAGAGTACTCATCCGCAAGAGATGACCCAAACATTGTCGGATCATCGGAATTTACGGTGACTAATAATCCTTTATGGAATAATTCTGCAAACGGATGTTCATTAAAACTGGAATATACACCGGTTTTAATATTGCTGACAATACAAACCTCCAGCGGAATCTGTTCAATCCGTAAATATTCTACAAGTTCCGGGTCTTCAACAGCACGAACACCATGACCAATTCGCTCGGTTTCGAGATCTTTTATGGCGGACCAGACCGATTCAGGTCCCACTACTTCACCCGCATGGGCAACACAATGAAAACCACGTCTCTTTGCTTCGATAAATACATCCTTGAACAGATGGGCCGGAAAGCGTTGCTCGCTGCCACCCAGGCCGATACCAATTATCTCTTCACCTAAAAACGGAGTAATCTCATCCAAACGATCCATCGCATGCTCATGTCCATGATCGCGCGTGATATCCACCATCAAGCGGCAATGGATATTGAAATCAGATTGTGCACGTTTGACGGCATTTCGGTTTGCCTGAGCAATGTCTGTTGGATTTACCCCCGACTCTTTATAATCCCAGGGTGAAAAAATGGCTTCCAAATAAACAATATTCTGACGGGAAAATTCCTGCAATGTCTGATATGCAGATTCCTCAAAATCAACGGGTTCCCGGAAAAACCGGTTTTTCCAGAACCAGGTCTCAATAAAATGTGGAAAATCCCTGAAAACAAACCAGTTCTGCAAATCCGTAATGCTCTTAATTTCAGGGTCACCGCCATATTTCTGAACCAGGTCAAACAAAAAATCCAATACGAACGCACCATCGAGGTGCACATGTAGCTCCACCTTGGGCATCTTTTCAATATATTGATGAAAGTTCATGATCAGTTCAGTAAAATAGATGAATTTGCATAAAATATCCCGGCGACACTAGCTGTCAAGAGATTCGCAATTGTTGCACCAATCAGGGCCCTAAAACCCAACTGTGTCAGGTCCTTTAACCGTTCCGGCACCACTGCTGAAATCCCGCCAACAAAAATGGCAATGGACGCCACATGCGCAAAACCGGTTAATGCGTACGTTGTTATAACAATCGAGCGCGGTGACAGATTAACACCGGAGTTAATTAATAGCGCAAGATCCTGGAAAGCAGTCACCTCTGTGAGGACGCTTCGTTCACCAATAATTTGGGCGATATGACCCGCATCAGCCAACGGAACTCCGATAATAAGTGTAAAGGGATAAAACAGGTATCCTAAAAGCCCCTTTAGACTCCAGTCAATACTGATGTTAAGGACATTATTCACTCCTCCGCCAAGCAGACCGAGAATCCTGTCCAACAATTCCACCAGTCCCAAAAATGCTAATAGGAGAGCCACTATCCCAACGACCAATCGTGCACCCGAATTGGCACCGCCGATGATGGCCTCAAACATATTACTCTCTTTTTTATAATAAGGTTTGATGTTCATTCCCAGTGTTTCGGGAACACCGTCTTCAGGAACAAGCAACTTTGAAATAATTATTGCCGCCGGAGCGTTCATGATCGATGCAGAAACCAGGTGCCCGGCAATGGTCGGAAATTGGTTTTTCAGAATAAAAATATATACGGCCATCATGCTGGAAGCGATTGTTGCCATTCCACAAGTTAAAACTGTGTTCAGCTCCGACCGGGTCATTTTCCCGACATAGGGTTTGACAACCAGAGCCGACTCTACACCCACAAAAATATTGGACGCCGCGCTGCAAGATTCTGCGCCGCTAATCCTCATTAACTTTGTAAAAACATATGAAAATCCCTGGATAATTTTATACAATATACCAAAATAATAAATGATAGCAACCA
>JAUSPJ010000189.1 GCA_030655795.1 Fidelibacterota bacterium
ACATAATAGATGGCTGCGCCGCCACCCAGTTCAAAACCGACTTTGTACCCGAGGATTGTATTCTCAGAAGGATGTTTATAATCGAAGGGATTTTTGTCATTGTTCCGTTGATAGAAAGCGGTTGCGCTGGCCAGTTTCGGGATTTTTCCCTTCGGTATCGTAGCCGTCGCCATAAAACTCTTGATCTCAGCGCCGGACGTAAACATATGCTGATAGTAGGCGCCAAGGATTGCATAATTCAGGATGTTGACATCAAATGCACCAAAGACACCCTGCATCTGGTCCTGCATCAGCCTCATTTGCTGTTTGGTATAGATTTCATTGTTGCGAATCTGGATACGCTCATAGTCATAGGCCCTGTCCCAGTATCCAAACAAGAAATTTTCACCGGCGTAGCGGTATTCGAGAGTTAAATTGGCAATCTTGAATAGATTTGCCCGAACTCCAGGAACAGCGAAACCAAACCCTGGTTTAAACGCTTCACCTTCGTACTCACCAGTAGTTGCATTTAGGACATAAGCAGAATCCTCTACCGGAATAAATGATGCCGCCTGTCCATAAACTTCTAACTTTAAGAACTTACTGTTGAGAACCGGCATACCAATATCGAAAGAAACCGCGCCATTCATTATCCGGTCATAATCGGATAGTTTTGTGATTCCTTTCGCAATGATAGCTTCGCTTGGCATAACATAGCCGATAGATCTCAGATAATTACGTTGATCTAAGCTAAACGTTGTTTGTAATTCTTCAATTACGATATTATCATCTTCATCGGGATACATGTCAAGCGCATCCGCCACTTCGTCATCGTCGGAATCCGGCAAACCTTTATAGGGATATACATCGGCTACGATAGTTCCTCCGATTCTCAAAGGAAGTTTTTTCAGCGGTTGGTAGGTAACGCGACCGGCTAATAGACCAGGCCCCGTAATTTCTTTCGCATTGGCCATAAACGCTTCCCAGCCCAGACTTCCGATCTGCATTCCGGTATGAAGTCCGACTTTACGAACCTGCGGATATTCGGTTGTATTCGAATAACCGTTCATCAGAATTCCATAGCCCAGTGTGGTATTGTCCATAGCGCCTAATTTCGCAAAAAACGGATCGCCCGGTTGGGCCCAGCGGATATAATAAAATTTATCAACGTAATCTGAGATTTCGTCCCACTCTTCTTTACGGATATTACCCTGTTCATCCATGTATATTGCCACATCCAAAGCTATTGCTAACTTACCAAATCTAAACTCCGGTCTTAATGCGATTTGGTTATAAATTTTGTTACCGATCGTCACTGACCCAAGTCCAAGCCCCATTCCGAAGGGTTTTCCGGAACCGCCGCCTTCCCCTTCCGGTTCAGCGACTTCGGCCGGCATTTCAGACGGCGCAGCCGCCATTTCACCGGAAATACTCGGCGGTGTTGGTTCCGGCTCAGGTTTGTATGCCTGTTCTTCTTCAGGCTGAACTGCAGGTTCCTGCTCCGGGGCAGGGACATCTTCATCAACATCCGGTGGAATATCCGATGCATCTACGGGCATATTTACCAGTTGACCCTGTGGAGTTGATATGACCATCTGACCGGCGGCCATATTGGATTCAACACCGGTGATCAAATTCATAACATTGACATTGCCTTCAACACCATAAAAGCGGTCTCCGTATTGGGAAGAGGTTACGGTCCAGAACTTGGTTCCCTTGACCGATGCTACCGACGTCGGCGTTTCAATCCTGAATGAACCTTTGACGCCGGGAGTCACATTGGTCAGCACCCGGCCTTCCGTGACTTTTACAGTTCTGACGCTATATTCTTCACGAATAGAGACTTCGGAATTCTTGCGAATTTTCACCAGGCTTTTATCTTTGGTGAATATAACTGCAATAAATCCGTCATCAGCCGTCATAATTGCATCGCCTACGTGCAATCCCATACCCATTTCGGCGTTGACATTAAATTCGGTTTCGCCGCTGGGTTTTACATAAACCGAACCGGTGGATTTTAACACCGTCGCAAAATAACTCTGCGCAAAAGCGGTTATGCTTACTATTAATACTACTACGAGCAATCTTGCCAGTTTTTTCATATTGACACCTCTTGTTATTATGACTTTTCTAAATTGGATAAAATTCCAAGGATTATTTTAGAATCCATCAGCTCGACGATGCTGAATTCCATCTTTGCTTTATTCTCGGTACCGTCGGAACTTTTTAATTTTAAAACAAACGACCGTACCAGTCCCACGTCGATCTGCTGGATCAGTTTCTTAAACGGCGTATTAATATTTGTTTCAATGAACTTGGTAATCTCCTGACCAACAATCTCCTGCCGGCCATATTTCAACAGCGTGCAAAATGCCCTGGAGCAACCCAAAACAGTCCCATCCTTGAGAAATAATATTGTGTTATCGGTAGCCGATTCAATTTCCTTTGTCAGGCGGTCGCGGCTGTCACGGACTTCCTGGTACATTTTTACCAGTTTGTCATTAAAGTTTTTCAGCCGTGCATACTTCTCTTCCATCTCTTCCAGCTCTTTTTTATGGCTGGCGGAAATACTGCCGACCAGAAGATCGTTGTATTCTTCAACAAATTTATTGAGTGTGTATCCTAAACCTTCAATGGCCTCGACCAGCAGGGAACGGTTTTCACTTTCAAACGGCAGAATCTGCATTCCCAGGGATTTGTAACGGTCGGCATATTTGGATCGCCAGCGGTCCAGACTGCTGCGCAGTTTTGTTATGTTCTGACTTTTAAAGTCCGGTCCGGAGACGACAACATATTCAGGCAGAATCGGAAATTCACCCAATATTTTCAGGCTTTTCTGTTCTTTTTCGGGAACCAGCTTGTATTCAAAACTGGTGGTCACTGCCGCTTTTGACTTTTTTTCAATTACCTGAAACAGACTAAGCGGCTCCAGCTTCGCCGCATAGGCCTTGGTTTGCTCGGATTTGATGACGTTACATTTTTTCAGCAGGAAAAGAATTACCGGGTTAACAACCATCCAATCTGTACATTGCTGTAAAATGACTGATTGGCCATGTAAATCAATCAGTTGCCTGGCCCGGGAATCTTTATGCACGACCACCAGCCCCTTTATATCAGTAATGGCCACTTTAAACAGCGGCGTAAACTCGTAGAAAGATTCCAGATACATCGCTTCATAATTACTGACAAGAGTGATCGCTGCGGAGTTCTTTGATATCTGCTCAATTGCAGGCAAATCATTATTCAGACGTTCGTATTCGACATCAATCCCCTGGGATTGTTTGACAAGCTTGCCAAGGTCCTCAAAGAACTTGTTGGTTTCTTTGGATATTTTTTGATTGGGTACCAGCCATTTAATCACATCCAAAATACATATCCTTTAATTTATTGAAGGTTTTTTATATTCACGATCAGGCTCTGTTCAAGCCGGTCAAGATCAATCGGTTTGGGAATAAAATCAATCGCCCCGAGCTTGAATGCATCGTCGGCGACGTTTTTGTCTTTTACACCGGTCACAATGATCACCGGTATCGTGATCTTCATCTGTCTGATTTTCTCGAGAACCTCCAAACCGTTCATTTCCGGCATAATCAAATCCAGTAGAATTGCATCAAAATTGTCTGTCTCAAGAATTTTTAAAGCTGCCATTCCGGAAAGACTAATTTGTGTCTCGAAGCCCTTGAATTCCAGGTATTCTGCTAAAAACTGGCAAACATTAGGTTCATCATCAACAATTAGAATTCTATTTTTGTTCATTGCTATTTATTCTTTCAATAATGGTTCTTTTTTTAATAATCTGCAACACAATTAATATTAATTTTTCGTTCCTGACAATTGCAGGATTTCCTCTTCGGTCATCAGATCAATTGTTACCTGCGATATTCTGGCTACCGTTCGAATCGGCAGCGTCAGCTCATAATCAATTTCCTGGATTCCTTTAACCAGATAGACAGTCATCGTCCACGGTCCGGCGGCAATATTAAACATTGGATTGAAATGTTTAATCTGGTTTAATGAACCGGGGGAATCGATAATTCGGGTGACGGCTTTACCGGTTTCATCGACCAGTGATATTACCGGGAAATAGCGGTATTCGCCATGGGCTACTTTTTTAATAAAATCAGACGTAAAAACATAGTCATTTCCCGAGAATGAATACTCAATAAAGGTTTTTCCCTCATTTTTCGTTTTGACCTTAAGGGTCTCGACCATCTCTTTGAGAATATTCATTTTTATCCCGTAATCAACCCGGAAAGATAACGACACGCTCTCTTTGTTCAGTGGTAATCGCTGAATTGACGGTTCACCGATACTAATTTCATAAGGATCGTTTAATACACGATTCACAACCTGTTCAAAACTATGAGTTTCATGAACAAAGTCTTTTACTTTACCGGTAAACGCATCCTGCGTGAATTTATTCTTCTGAAAGGGTGCGGGGCTTTTATAATCGGTTTTAGATTTTTCCGAGTAATTATCAAGGAGTTTCTCCAGCGCAGCGCCGATGTTTTTCGTTGCAACAGTCATCTCCCGTACACCCTCAAGCTCCCGATCTTTCGACACATCGTCTGGTTCGACCGCCTGCTCTGCTTTTTTAACCTTCTTCGTCTCAGCCGGTGATTTTTTTATCCGGGGATCAATAATTTCATCGAGAGCATTATTTACGGTAATGATTAACTGCGCTAAATCCGAAGATTTTTCCCGGACCTGTTTTGACGCCAATGTTTCCCAGCTGTTCAGATCCGTCAGTTGAAGATCGATGATAAACACACCTTTATCCCGCTGGAAAGCGCCGGACAGAACAAGGTTCTGGGATTCCTGGTATTTTGCATTTTTTTTAATAATGGATAATGTTTCATCCAGTTTTTCCGATTTATAGGCATGGACATTGGGATTATTGTCATAGTGTTCCACAATAAAATCCACAAATCCTTCCTTAAGCCATTTTATCTCGGAATCAGAATTGAGATTGTCAAAAGACATTACCCAAAGATTAACATCCGCCTTCAGCACAGCGCTGACGAGCAGAAATCCGATCACAAAAAAACGAAGCCGCTTTTGAATCCAATTCACCATCTGTCCTATCGATTTTTGATCCAAATGTCTAATGTGCTAATTATCCTCTGGTGTATTCATGCTGATATTTTCTTAACGGGTTAAGTTCACACTTATTTCCCTCGAAATCAAGCATTTTTCCTTTATCAAATTCCTTAAGTAATCTATAAATGATAAACATCACATGAAAATTCAAAACATTTCTACCTCTTTCTGATTTCTATTTCGATGGAATTTGTTAAATTTGGTTTCGATTATTTTGAAAGGAAAACCAATGAAATCCGCAACTGCCGCCCCAGGAAATGACCAACCGGAATCAAAACCGCTGATTTTTATTCACCAGATCATAGAAGACGATAACGCCAGCGGCAAATTTGGAAAGCGCGTTCATACCCGCTTTCCACCGGAGCCAAACGGTTATCTGCATATTGGCCACGCCAAATCCATCCTGCTGAATTACGGAACAGCCGTTAAATACAACGGTAAATTCAACCTGCGATTTGATGATACAAATCCGATTAAAGAAGAGAATGAGTACGTCCGGTCGATTATTGAAGATGTCAGGTGGCTGGGAGCCGATTTTGAAGACCGGCTTTTATACGGGTCCGATTATTTTCAGCAGATGTATGATTATGCGGTCCAATTGATCCAAAAAGGCAAGGCCTATGTTTGTGATCTGAGCGCTGAGGAAATCCGCAATACCCGCGGATCATTGACCGAAGCCGGGACAGAAAGTCCTTACCGCAAGCGCAGTATTGAGGAAAACCTCGACCTGTTTCAGCGCATGAAAGCCGGTGAATTCCCCGATGGATCGCGGACACTCCGCGCCAAAATCGATATGACGTCCCCAAATTTAAATATGCGCGATCCGGTCATGTACCGCATTCTGCATGCAGCTCATCATCGTACCGGCGATGAATGGTGTATTTATCCCATGTATGACTGGGCCCACGGCCTGGAAGATTCCATCGAAGGCATTACCCATTCCATCTGCACGTTGGAATTCGAAGACCACCGTCCTCTCTACGACTGGTTCCTTGATGAACTCGGCGCCTATCATTCTCAGCAAATTGAATTTTCCCGTCTGAACCTCACCTACACAGTTATGAGCAAGCGCAGATTATTGGAACTGGTCCGGAAAAAATATGTAAATGACTGGGACGATCCGCGCATGCCGACCATTACCGGAATGCGTCGCCGCGGATATACATCGGAAGCAATTCGTAATTTTACCGAGCGAATCGGCGTCGCCAAGCGGGACAGCACCGTGGATGTTGCCCTGCTGGAATTCAGTGTGCGTGAACATTTGAATAAAGTCGCGCCCCGCTATATGGGCATTCTGAATCCACTGAAGGTGATCGTTGATAATTATCCCGACGATCAGGAAGAATTTCTTGATGCCATCAACAATCCTGAAGATGAAAGCGCCGGTACCCGGAAGGTCCCTTTTTCAAAAGAGCTCTATATCGAAGCGGAGGATTTCAGGGAAGAACCGCCTAAAAAATTCTTCCGTCTGGCTCCCGGTCGCGAAATTCGTCTCCGCTATGCCTACTTCATTACCTGTACCGATGTTGAGAAAGATGATTATGGAAATATTATCGAAATTCATT
>JAUSPJ010000201.1 GCA_030655795.1 Fidelibacterota bacterium
AGCCACGATACCAATCATACCACAAATCATCCATAAAAGCTGTTTTCCAATCACCTTTTTAAAAAATGACGCATCCACATGCAGGGACGCACTATATAAAGCCATCAAACCGGCAACACACAGTAAAAACACTGTGAGCGCAATCAAAAAATTGCTGTTTGATATGGAGCTGCCAATCTGAATTGATTTTTTCACCGGGCCGCCACCTCTTCAACAACCGTCTTTTGGGGCAGATTTTTCTGACAATAACTGAAAATCTGTCTTGCCGTTACGGCGGCCTCTCCACCGCCCGATCCACCATGCTCGATCAAGACCGTTATAGCAAGCGTACGAGCGCCGTCTTTCGAATAACCTATGAACCAGGAATGAGCTTCGCCGTGCGGATTTTGAGCGGTTCCGGTTTTTCCATAAACATCCAGTCCGCGAACCCTGGCCGCCCGACCTGTCCCGGTTTTTGAATTGACCACGTCATACATCGCTTTTTCGATAAATTCCCAGGACGAAGCGGATATACTCGGAATGGAATCAGCGGTAGAAAACGAAAACTGATGAAAACGGTTTGTGCCACGTTCCATATACTTTAATCCCAAGTGCGGAGTTGTCAGTTTTCCGTGGGTCGCCAGGGCCCCGGTAAATCGCACCATTTGTAAAGGAGTCACCAGTAAATCCCCCTGGCCAATCACGAGATTCAGTTTATTCCCCTCACTCCAGCCGCCTTTTCCATATTTTTCATTCATAAAAGATTCATTCGGTACGATCCCCTGAGATTCGCCGTACAGATCGACCTTGGTTAATTCACCAAAACGAAATTTTCTGGCATACCCGGACCACAGGTTTACATCCATTTTCCGAACCAGCGTGTAAAAATAGACATTACAGGAATTTACAACAGCATCGAACAGGTTCATGCGCCCGTGCCCGCTTTCCTTCCAGCATTTGAAATCACGTCGGCCTAATTTATAAACCCCGCGACAACGTACTGTCGTTTCAGGATCAAGGATATTTTTTTCGAGAGACGCAAGGACCGCGACGATTTTAAATGTGGAACCCGGCGGATAGGTTCCCTGGATAACGCGGTTGTACAACGGACGTTCGGCATCATTCACTAACTCGTTCCACACATTGGACTCAACGATTCCGGAAAACAAGCCCGGTGAATAGTCGGGCTTACTGACAATCATCAGGATCTCTCCGGTTTTGGCATCCATTACAACTGCCGCACCCTTCTTATCTTTAAGCAGCTGTTCCGTATATGCCTGAAGACCGATATCGATAGTCAGGTACAGATCATTGCCGAACTGTGATTTCACACTACGTTCGTCCCGGACTTTGCCTACCTCCTGTCCGTATACATTTACCTGGACATAATCAAAACCCCTTTTACCGCGTAAAATACTTTCATATTCCCGTTCAACACCATTCCAGCCGATCAGGTCGCCCGGACGATACCCGTAATCTTTAATCATCCGCAGGACATCTTTATCAATTTCCCGCAAATATCCCAGCACATGACTCAGATTAGCCTGGCTGGGAAACGATCGAATCGGTTCCAGCGAGTACATAACCCCGGGAAGTTCAAGCCGGCGCTCTTCCAGCTCCGTCAGAGTCTCAAAATTAATGTCCCCTGCAATTCTCACCGGTAAGAAACGTCCCCGCCAATTTTTTTTCACACGCCGCTGAATTTCGGATTCCGGAATATTGAGGATATCACTTAACAGGCTGTATATCGAATCATTTTTGGCGACTTCAAAGGGAATCAGATTGACATTATATTGGGATTTGTTGTCAACAATTATATCTCCGTTGCGGTCGAAAATTATTCCCCGCGGCGCCTCCTGTGAAACAACCCGGATTCGATTTGCTTCTGCTATTCCTGCAAAACGCTTATAATCCACAATCTGTAGCTGATATAGCCTGATACCCAGAACAAGAAACAGGGTAAATACAACCAGTATTAACAGATTGCGATGCAGTGATGTTGCATTATTCTGTAAATAGAACATTGTTAATCGTTATTTAAAGATAAAATATAATCAAATACAATGAACAAAACCGATGTATAGACAGTCTCCGGAAGAATGTAACGGACGATTAAAAACTGAATTGTGTAATCTGTCGAGTGAAAATTTATCAGAAAAAAAATCAGATAATGAAAAAAGATTATAAAGCATGTGAAGGTGTAAAGCGTAAAACTGTTAAATCGGTTTCGGCGATCTTTCAGGCAGCCGGCCAGAAAGCCGGCAATTGTTTTTACCATGGCCGACAATCCCAGGAATGAACCGATTCCAATCATATCGACAATTAAGCCGAGGCCGAAGCCGTAAAGCTGACCGTAAACCCGCCCATAAAGTATCGCAACAAACATAATCAGTATCAGGATAAAATCAGGTTTGATACCCTGAATCGAAAACCAGGGCGCAACCACCAGTTGCAGAAGTATTGCCAGTAAACTAAATCCGATTAATATTAATAACTTTTTCATAATCAGTACGAAAGAATTACAAAAGCCTCTTCAATGGTATTTATGTCCGCATTGGATCGAATGATAACCGACTGAAATGGCTCATTTTCGGCACGATGAACTTCAATGACCTCACCGATAATGATGTTTGGCGGATAAATTTTACTGTATCCGGAAGTTAATACCAGCTCTCCCGGATGTATCTCGGCCGTATTCGGAATCTCCCGAACTATTGCCGAACCATCGGGCTGCCACATCACAATTCCATAAACTCTGGAATTTTGAAATTTAACACTCAGCCGAAAATTCACATCCTGAAAAATCTGACATTGGGTGGTTTTATCACCCACGGCGATCGTTTTTCCAATAATCCCCTTAGTAGATATTACGGCAAGGTTGGGAACGACCCCCTCATTTCTGCCAACATTCAGCAAAATGGAATTGGCAATCGGCGCCGTCCCGCGGTTAATGACCTTCGCCGGTACAATTACATACGCAGTACTATCCAGAAACCCGAGCATTTTTTTTAGACGCCGGTTTTCCAAATAGGCCTCTTTAAACTCAATATTTTGCAATTTTAATTGCAGATTTTCCTGTGTTAACGCTTCATTTTCCTTTAATAATCCGGACAGTTCCTCTAGCCAGATTCCGGGGTAATGAATAAAGGCGAAAACATCCGCCACATCCCCCTGAAAAGATCTTACTTCGGGCGCTTCATTCATGAACAGGATTAAAAAAGAGATAAATATGAGCAGAATCAGCAGAAAATAATCATAGAAATCGAAAAGGATGGATAAAATTTTTCTCCACATCAAAGCTACACTAGGACTTCTTTATACTTATCTAAATCCTCGATAATGATTCCGCCTCCTCTGACGACAGACAGCAGCGGTTCTTCGGCAACATTAACCGGTAAATCCGTCTCCACACGGATTCTCTGGTCCAAACCTTTCAGCAGTGAACCACCACCGGTGAGAATAATACCTCTGTCCAAAATATCTGACGACAGTTCCGGCGGCGTCATCTCCAAAGCCTGTTTGATGGCCTGAGCAATCAGATCGATGGTATCTTTCAGGCACTCCCGTATTTCAACCGACGACACCTCAATCGTTTTAGGGATACCCGCCACCAGACTGCGGCCTTTAACAGCAATCGTAGTATCGTTGATTGGCATGGCCGAACCTGCGGTACACTTGATCCATTCGGCAGTTCTCTCGCCAATCAGCAGATTATGTTCCGCTTTAAAGTACTGGATTATTGCGTCATCCATTTCATCGCCGGCAACCCGGATAGCCTGTTTAGTTACAATACCGTTCAATGCAATTACCGCTATCTCGGTTGTTCCGCCGCCAATATCAACAATGATATTGCCTATCGGTTTGGAAATGTCAATACCGATACCGATCGCAGCAGCCACAGGCTCCTCAACCAGGTAAACTTCCCGGGCGTTGGCCCGGTCGGCAGAATCCCTAACGGCCCGCTTTTCGACTTCTGTTATACCCGAAGGAATACTGATTACAATTCTCGGCCGGGCAATCCGGCTCATATTGATTTTACGGATAAATCCACGGATCATGGCATCGGTCATCTCAAAGTCCGCGATGACGCCGTCTTTCAAAGGGCGGATTGTCGTAATGTCCCGATGGGTCTTCCCAAGCATTTCTTTGGCATCACTTCCCACAGCCAGAACTTCACCGGTATGTGTCGAACGTGCGACGATACTCGGTTCATCCAGCAGGATCCCCTTGCCCTTCATGTATATCAGGGTATTCGCCGTACCCAGATCAATCGCGATGTCGCCGCCAAAAAAATTAAAAAACGAGAATCCCATATTTGCTCCAATAATTAATGTTTAAAAACTCGTTTATGTGTAAACAGCATAAACATACCATAGTCATTGCAGGCACTGATGACCTCTTCATCCCGGATGCTGCCACCCGGTTGAATTATACCTGCAATGCCGTATTTTGCCGCAAGATCCACGGAATCCCGAAATGGGAAAAACGCATCTGAGGCTATAATTGTATTACTTGTCTTAAATCCCGCTTCTTCAGCTTTCCGGACTGCAATCTTCATTGAATCCACACGAGACATCTGGCCGGCGCCGACACCGATTGAGCCATCCTGGTCGGCCAGTACAATGGCATTCGATTTCACATGTTTGACCACATGCCATCCAATCCGGAGGGCTTCTTTAAATGATTCATCAGGATTCACCTTCGTTACCAGACTCCAGTCATCTTCATTGTCGTCAGGGGATTGATACTCCTGAATCAGCAATCCTTTGCCATAGGCTTTAACATCGTACGGAAATGCCAGATAATCTTCATCCGGTATCAGTAAACGCAGGTTTTTCCGGTTTTTCAAAATTTCAAGTGCATCGGGCGTAAATTCCGGAGCAATAATGCATTCCAGGAAGCTTTTCGTAAACTCCCCGGCAATCGTTTTATCCACCGGACGGTTCAGTCCGACAATTCCGCCATAATAACTGACCGGATCGGCCTTTACCGCCCGCCTGTATGCCTCCAGCGGAGTATCCCCAAGACCAAATCCGCAGGGATTGGTATGCTTGAGATTCGCGCAGACGACCCGGTCCGTACGAAATTCAAACGCAACCCGGTAAGCGGCGATGCAATCGATATAATTGTTATATGAAATTTCCTTGCCCTGTAATTGGGTAAAAGGAACTGAGTCAGGCATCGATTCGGGATTGTATAGAGCGGCTTTCTGGTCGGGATTTTCACCATACCGCAGTTCGGATGATTTCCGGTAGTGGTCTAGCCACAAGTCCGGCAAACTCTCTGATTTTCCCGAAAAGAATTTGGCAATTTCAGAATCGTAGTTGCAAGTCTGTATAAAAACATCTCTCGCCAGGGAACGTCGATAGTCTTCATCTATCGTGTTGCTTTCGAAACGGTGTATAAACTCATCATACTGGGCAGGATGTGACAGAACCGCCACACTGTTGAAATTCTTCGATGCCGCCCGTAACATACCGGGGCCGCCGATATCGATCATCTCAACGATTTCACTGTCCGTTTTATTACCGGCGTGAAAGGTCTCGGCAAAGGGATACAGATTTACAACAAGCAATTGAAACCCTGAAGCGCCAACTTTTTTCAAATCTTCCTGATGCCCGGAATTATTGCTGTCCGCCAGAATACCGGAAAAAATCAACGGATGCAGCGTCTTTACCCGGCCACCCATAATTTCGGGAAAACCGGTTAAATCTTCAATTTTATGAACAACAATCCCGTTCTCTTCCAAAGTTCGGTAAGTTCCGCCGGTACTGAAGATTTCAACGCTATTGGCTGCCAGTTTCCGGGCCAAAGGCAGAACACCGCTTTTATCCCAGACACTGATGATCGCGCGATCTATCTTAAAAGGTTTCATCGGTTCCAAAATACTTTTCCGTCGATCATTTCAATTTTTCCCGCACAGTATGCCCGAACGACTTCCGGTAATAACCGGTGTTCAACTGCCAATACCCGTTTCGCCAGAGTTGCCGGCGTTTCTCCGGGAATTACATCTACTTTTTCCTGAATAATCACTGCTCCCTGATCATAATGCTTATCCACAAAATGGATGGTTACGCCGGTAATTCTCACCCCCGATTCAATTACCGCCCGATGCACTTTTTCGCCATAGAAACCTTTTCCACCGAAATTAGGCAAGAGCGCCGGATGAATATTGATAATAGCATTTCGATAATGTTCAACTATCGGCGCAGGAATCAGTTTCAAATATCCGGCTAAAAGAATCATTTCCGTCTGATAGGAACCCAGTAGTTTCAATAAAAATTCCGCATAATCCTCTGCGGCCGAGAACTGTTTCCGGTTCACCCAGTGAGTCGGGATACTGTTTTCCCGGGCAATGTCAAAAACCGGCGGCCAGGCATGATCACTGATGACACACACCACTTCAGCGGCAATCTTATCCTGTTTAATCTGTTCCAGGACCGCTAAAAAATTCGAACCCCGTCCAGATGCAAATACGGCAAT
Source organism: Fidelibacterota bacterium (assembly GCA_030655795.1). Classification (GTDB taxonomy): domain Bacteria; phylum Fidelibacterota; class UBA2242; order UBA2242; family UBA2242; genus B118-G9. Next base: position 6,463 of record JAUSPJ010000201.1, read on the forward strand.
CTTTTTCAATACTGTGCTACCCATTCAAATCTAAAAAAGCGTCTAAATTTATTGAAATCCTTCGGTAAAAACCATTAAATATATTAGGAAAGGACGATGGCGGCCTTATTCGCATTCCGGACAGTAATTCCTGATATCCAGCAACAATTCTTCCAATTGTTCGGTATCTTCAAAAATATTGAAATTATCGGTCTCAACAATTTTTACCGGATACTGCCCCTGTATTCGTTT
>JAUSPJ010000202.1 GCA_030655795.1 Fidelibacterota bacterium
TCAAGGACCCGACCTAAAGGGGATTAAGACGTTAGATTTTATCGAGTAGGTAGTTTTTCAATTTTCAAATCCGAATCAAGGACCCGACCTAAAGGGGATTAAGACTTTTTATCTTGTTAATCTTGTTAATCTTGTCTTAAATCCATCTGAATCAAGGACCCGACCTAAAGGGGATTAAGACTCTTTGATGTCTTCACTATTACATGCCGGACAAAGCCGGAATCCGAATCAAGGACCCGACCTAAAGGGGATTAAGACAAAGGCAAAAGGTTAAAGGTTAAAGGGCGAAGAGTGAAATCCGAATCAAGGACCCGACCTAAAGGGGATTAAGACTGGTTACCAAGTTTGACTTGGTAACCAGATGTAAATATTTCAGATTGTCCAGAAAAATTCCTTAAGTCGAATTTGAATTTTTGGATCGCCGGCGGTCCTGCGCCTGCGTATTTGATTTGTTAAATTAATGGTAAATTGATAATATAGCGCAAAAAGAGGGCGATTTTGAAACAGGTACTGATAATTTTTATGATGATATTGCTGCTTTTTGCCTGTCAGCGGGATCTGAGTGAATTTGATTACCTGCTGGAACCGCAAATATCCCAAAAACCAGCTCAAAAAATGCTGGTTGTTGAAGTAAAAGGTGATCCAAACATGGTTGGAAAAGACGCATTCGGGCAATTGTTTAAAACATTTTTCGCGATTAAAAGAGACTATAAAGACCTTAAGGTCAAGCCGCCCCGGGCGCGCTGGCCGCTTTCTGTCGATATACTGACGGATGAATGGATAGGTGTATATGCGTTGCCATTGAGTGATTTTGTGAAAGATCTACCCCAATCTCATAAAGTATCACCAAATGCCCGAATCGATACCTGGTACGGCGGTGATGTTGCGGAAATCCTGCATATTGGCGCCTATGCAGATGAAACACCGACAATTGATAGACTTAAAACATATATTGAAGAGCAGGGATATGAAATATCAAGCGATCACGAGGAGGAGTATCTCAAAGGCCCGGGCATGCTCTTTAAGGGCAATTCAAAGAAATACCGCACGATAATACGCTATGAAGTAACCAGGGTAGTATCCAAATAGGATGCTATTCTATCTCAAGGAATCTTCCAGAATTTACGACACAAAGATTTGACAGGTTAAAATGAATTCTATATTTATTAAGTATCAAAAACGTATTTTTATTATCTTCTGCCTATTTGGAGTTTTAAATAGCGGACTGCCGGCATTCATGATCAGCGGTCATGTAGCCGATATGGTTACCGAAAACAATTTATCACAGGTGAACGTCATCATCATTTCCGATGAATATGCAATCAGAGATACAGTTCTGACGAATTTCATCGGAGAATGGGAATACGCCAGCGAATTTTCGACGATTGATCATGGCTCAATTTTACCAAAAGAATTCAGAGTCAGTCAAAACTATCCTGCCAAAGGCACTCCTCTGGAGCAATCCCTATAATCCGACCACAAGTATTGATTTCAGTGTCGCCAGTGCCGAATATGTGGAAATCATGGTGCATAATGTGCTGGGTCAGGAACTGGATTAAAAACGGCAACTGCTGAATGCCGGGAATTACCGGATTGACTGGCAGAGTACTGGTTCGGCAGGTGTTTATTTCTATACCATTCGGGTTAATGGAAAGTCCATTACCAAAAAGATGATTCAACTGGATGGAGGAAACGACGGTGGTTTATCCGGGATATACGGGAAATCATTCAGACAATCACGTGAATTATCAAAACCGGCTGCATTACCTTTAACTATCATTTATGATAAGTTTGCTTACGCCGGTGATACGGTTTCAGTGACGATTACCGGCGGGGAACATTTTGAAACAACTCTGGAAACGATCCACAACGGCCTGACGCTGATCGATTTGCATAATGATCTGCTTGAGCAAATGCTTATTGATACAGTGTATCACTGGATGCCGGAGCACAGTTATCACCATACCGACATCCCGCGCCTTATTAAAGGTGGTGTTGACATTCAGTTTTTTGCGATCTGGATCAGTCCCAATTCCGGCAGTTACACCAGCAATCCTTATCAGGTCGCTCAGGCAGCCTTGAGTTTGTTTAACCGGGAACTGGATCTGTACCCGGATTATATCCGGCAGGCGACAACATTTGACGAAACGATTTCGATTAATTATGGCAATAAAATCGCCGCCGTTTTGGGTGTCGAGGGCGGTCATACGATTGAAGATGATATTGATAATCTCATTGCGCTCTATAATGCCGGAATGCGCTATATGACCATCACCTGGAACAATAGCACCGATTGGGCGGTATCGGCTCAGGACGCCCGTTCGGAAACCGTTGGGCTCAGTGATTTCGGTCGTGAGGTGATCCGGACGATGGATTCGTTAGGAATCATTATTGATGTTTCTCATGTTGGCATTAAGACAGTACAAGATATTCTTGCCACAACCACAAACCCGATTGTTGCCTCACATTCCGGTGCCCGGGCAGTTTATGATCATTATCGCAATCTCTACGATTATCAGATTGAAGCCATTGCTGACGTCGGCGGTGTAGTCGGTGTAGTGTTTTATCCTTATTTTATCAGCGGCTCCCGAACAGCAAGCATCGATGATGTAATTGCCCATATCGATCATATCGCGGATCTGGTGGGAATTGATCATGTTGCACTGGGTTCGGATTTCGACGGGATTGAGGTGACGGTAACCGGGCTGGAAGATGTGTCAATGTTCCCGGATCTAACATTGGCGCTGCTGGAACATGGATACACCAGGGATGATCTGGCAAAAATACTGGGAAAAAATTTCCAGCGGGTCTTTGAACAGGTCTGCGGGAAACCGCCAGCCAAATACGTTTATCGTTAACAAACAAGATTAATGCCGGCGCCAATAGCAGTGCGATATATTTTTTCAGGATAAAATAAAAAGCCCCGTAACAATACGGGGCTTTTTATGAAAATGGATTCAGGGCTTTTTACCAACGTTTGGTTTGGCCGCCACCCCTGCTGCTACCACCGCCATTTCTACGAAATCCGCCTCCACGGCTTTCGCGGGGTTTAGCTTCATT
>JAUSPJ010000211.1 GCA_030655795.1 Fidelibacterota bacterium
ACCCGCAAGCCATCGAGTCCATTCGTGCTATATGACAGTTCTTTATAGTCATTGTCAATTTCCATATATGCAGTCCAGTCATCAGAGCGGCTGGTCGTGGAAACCTCATCTTCAGGATATGTATAAGCGTAAGCGCTGCCCCCAAAATTTAAAACATAAATATCGGTTTCTGCACCTCCATAATTATCAACCGGCGGCGGATCAAATCCCAGTGTATCAATCAAAATCCGGTAAACGTATTCTGCCGCGACGGCAGCTTCATAGATATAGTCCGGCACTCCGACTTCAATAGTTGACAGAGTATCAACGGCGTAATAACCCGCTGTTGTATAATGGAATTTAAAATGACCGGCGCGGCTGATATAGGTCTGCTCATCCGTAATTACTGGCCGACTGAAGGATGCTTTGCCCAGCAGCGCTTCCCGCTGCTTGGGATGAATCATCAATGATTTTACAGCTAATGGATTTTCAGATTGCATTGCGCTGACAGAAATTTCCTCAAAATTTGCCGATTGCAGATATTGCATTATCGCCGTATGAGAATCCTCAGCTTTCAAAAAGATAACTGACAGACTCAAGATAAATGTTATGATATATGGATATTTCATTGATTTATTTCTGACGAAACAGCAGCGTAACCGGGACTCCTATGAAGCCAAATTTCTGACGGAGTTTGTTCTCCAGAAAACGTCGATACTCTTCCTTGACACTCTTTGGATCATTGCAGAAAAACAAAAATACCGGGGGATCAATTTTCACCTGCGTGACATATTTGATCTGAATATGTTTTCCGCCTACCGCAGGCGGCGGCGTCCGGTCAATGACTTCCTGAAAATATTTGTTCAGCTGATTGGTAGAAACCCGCTTTTTCGCTGACTCATACACATCATTTGCGGTTTCCAGAATCTGACCGATGCGCTGTTTGGTCAGCGCGGAAATGAAAATCATCGGGTAATAAGCGAGTTCCGGAAAGCGAAAAATAATTTCATCCTGATAATTTTTCAGCGTATTCGACTCTTTCTGAATCAGGTCCCATTTATTGATCGCAATAATCACCCCCTTTTTCCGGTCCAGAATCGAACGGGTAATGCTTGCATCCTGTCTGTCAAAGCCTTTTACAGCATCGATAACCAGAATTGCGACATTGCATCGGTCAATCGCCCGTTCAGTGCGTACGTTGCTGTAAAATTCAATATTATCTTTGATGTTTTTCTTTTTCCGGAGCCCGGCGGTATCAATTAAGGTGACCGGCTTTCCATAAAACATAATTTCCGAATCGATGGAATCCCGGGTCGTTCCGGGAATATCCGTAACAATGAGTTGATCCACACCCAGAATTGCATTGATAATGGAGGATTTTCCGCCATTCGGCATTCCAATAATTGCCAAACGCAAATGATCGGATATGTCCTGCTCTACCGGAGCTTCCATGGGTAATTTTTCCAGTACGAGATCCAACAGATCGCCGATACGACGGCCATTTTGAGCCGAGATAGGAAATACATCGCCGAAACCAAGTTTGAAAAATTCGAAACGGATATTTTCCCTGACTTCATCGTCACATTTATTGGCTACCAGTATAATTGGTTTGTCCGCCATTCGCAGCATCTCTGCAATTTGTTTATCCATGGGCATTAACTGATCATTCACATCCACCATAAACATGATTAAATCAGCTTCCCCGACCGCCAACTCAACCTGAGCCCGAATAGCATTCTCGATAGTATCCTGACTTTCCGGAATATACCCGCCGGTGTCAATCAACCTGAATTGCCGGCCGACCCAGTTAACTGTCTCATAAACACGGTCACGGGTTATACCCGCCTGCGCATGAATAATCGACTTCCGCTTTTGGGCTATTCTGTTAAACAGTGTGGACTTCCCTACATTCGGGCGTCCGATAATCGCAACTACAGGTTCATTCTTCAAGTATATTCACCATTTCTTTTATGTCGTAATCGCCGACTTTTACAGTTGTTTTTAGTCCTCTGCTAATGTCTTCCGGCTTTAGATCATCAAGTAGAAAACCATCTTCATTGATACAGTTTGGCGGTAAAAAGATACAATCGAAGTCTGAATCTTGGGGAAATTGTCCGATGATATCTCCGCCGGTCAACAATCCCGACACGGTTACCGTATTGCCAAAGAAATTATTCTCTATGCTCACAATTTCAGCATTCAGATCAGTAATCCGGTTTAAATAGGGCAATACATAATCGCGGATTACCGGTTCGGCCAATTTTCCGGTAATGAGGCCGATTTTCTTGGGACTCGTCAACCTGATTTTACTCCGTCCCGCTACAGAATCGATCAACTGCCGGCATAAGCCCACACCATTCTCTAATTGGCAATAGGGCCCGTAGTGCTTATTACCGGGAAACGGTTTTTCTGCCAGCAGGTAAAACTCATCCGACAGGTAGACAAAGGGATCACCTTCATTGTTTTGATAAACGCGGTTCCAGTCCTCGGACTGACGAACTAAATCCGCTGCCAAATCAGGAGAAACCGGCAGTATTGCAGGTAAATGCTTTCGGTGCCGGGTTAATCCAACGGGCACAACAGCCAGGGACTTTATCATTTTCTTATATTTATACAGATCATTAATCGTTTGCTTGAGCACGTCTCCGTCATTCATCCCCGGAACCAGAACCAGCTGCGTATGCAGTTCAATCCGGTTTTTCACCAGGTATTCGATTTTTTCCATCAGCCGATCGTCGGATTTGAATCGAAATATTGATTTTCTAATATCGGGGTCGGTGGCATGGACGGAAATATACAATGGCGATAACCGTTGTTCCACAATCCGCTTCAGATCAGTGTCGTTCATATCGGTTAGCGTTATATAATTGCCGTACAAAAATGAATAGCGGTAATCCTCGTCACAAAAATAGACCTGATTGCGCATTTTCGGTGGATTCTGTTTGATAAAACAAAACACGCAGTTATTGGAGCAGGATTTCAGCTTAAAATCCTCAATTTCAAGCCCCAGATCCTCTTCGTAGGATTTTTCGATTTGTGTCCGACTCAATTTACCGTCCGTCTTATAAACCACGTCGAGCACTTCTTCAGATTGATAATAATAATAATCCAGCAGATCGTTAACGGCATGACCGTTCAATGAAACCAGGTGATCATTTTTCCCGACACCGGAGTTATCGGCCAGACTATCTTTTTTTACATTTATAATTTTTATCACGTTTGATTCAGTTTTATCAATTTTAATCTATCCTGTTACTCGGCCTGAAACGAATCGGATGATTCTGCTACCTGGATGTTTACAAATATCGGGTGAATTTAACCAATTAGGACTGTTAATAAAAGATCGCATTTCGGGACGATGTCCCGCGCAGTCGAAAAATAATGTTGCCAATGGAAATAATAATTAATAGATTTTAAAAGCTGGTGTGAGTTTTTTGAGTTTACTTTGAAGCAGATAGAAAAAGTTATATCATTTCAATCCATCTTAGGGGAAGGACATTAAATGAGAAAGATATTTAGAAGATTTGCAATTTTTATATTAGTTGTCTGCTTCTACGGATTATTACCGGTGCAGGCTCAGGATAAAATGAATATTGCTGTAATTGATTTTGAAGCTCAGGGTGGTTTAACTCCACAAGAAGCTGCTGTTTTAACCAATAGGCTACGATCCAAACTTGTAACCACTGATGCATTCATTATGCTGGATAGAGGACGCATGGATGAAATTCTAAAGGAACAGGGGTTTCAACTAAGCGGTTGTACATCCACTGAGTGTGCAGTAGAAATGGGTAAATTGTTAAATGTTCAACAGATAGTGTCAGGTTCGGTTGGTAAAATTGGAAGTCTTTATACAATTGATATTGTATTAATAGATGTAGAAACTTCTCAGATAATAAAATCAATAACCCGCGATTTCAAAGGCGAGATTGAGGGAATTATAGATTTAATGGGATCTATTGCAAACGAACTCTCTACTATAGGAAAACCACAAATAACATCTAAGATGTCAAATCTGTATCGAATTGATTTCTCATCTGTTCCATCCCAGGCAGAAGTTTTTCTGGATAACCGGTTTGTAGGCAAAACACCTGTTTCAAACAAGTTTGAGGAAGGATCGTATCTTGTCAGGATGCATTTAGAAAATTACATCGACTACAGGCAACAAATATCATTGCAAAAAGATATCCAGCTGGAAGCAAAACTTAAATACACTGACGAATATCACCGTCAACTTGCCGGAATGAAAAAAGGAAAATCTGGAAAAAGGTGGTTGTGGATAGGCAGCGCTACCGCAATAATCGGAGGCGGTATATATTATATGACCCAGATCGCACCTTCCCAGGATAAGGGATTTCCAAATCCTCCGGGAAGGCCGTAAAGGTGAGTATACGCATAAAGACACTATTTTTGTTTATTCGGAAGTATAATTTTGGTTTTTAAAGTGATCGATAAAATTAAAAAAATAAAAAAAGACATTATTCACAAAAACTACAGGTTCACTTTACATTCATTAGAACGACGAATTGAAAGAGAAATTAGCAAATCTGAAATTGAGGAAGCGATAAAAAATGGCGAAATCATAGAAGATTACACTGGGGATAAATATAGCCCAAGTTGCCTAATACTGGGATATACAATCAATGGACGTCCTCTACATATTCAATGTTCCGTTGATCCTGTATGGATAATAACTTGTTATGATCCAAGTGAACAAAGTAACAAATGGAACAACAACTATAAAAAAAGGAGATAAAATTATGAAGTGTGCAGCATGCGGTGGCGATATGATTGAAAAAAACGGTGATCTTGATCTTAGGATCCATGAAAAGTTGTACATTGTAAGAAATATTAATTATGAAGAATGCTCAAAATGCGGAGAAACAGTTATAAAACCTGGCACTAGTGAACGGATTTATAATAAGATAAAAAATCACCATTATATTAAAGAAATGATGGAAATACCTGTTATTGAAGGGGTAATGGCATAAAGTACGAGAAAAATGATGTTGGAAAATATCTTTTCCACAACCACCGGGGAGACCATAAGATGAATATACAATATTCCCGTTACCAAAAAAGTAAGACCTCATTTATAATTCCCGAACGACATCATCGAAAATCAAGACCAACATCAAACTTGGGCATGTTAATTCTGTTCGTCTTTTTCATTCCAACATTTATCCTCGCACAAATTCCCACCATCACTTCCTTCTCCCCAACCTCTGGTCCCATCGGTACAACAGTCACAATTACCGGCGCCAACTTCAACACAACCGCTGAGAACAATGTGGTGTACTTTGGTGCGGTGAAGGCGACAATTATATCGGCAAGTTCAACATCTCTCACCGTGACAGTCCCAACTGGGATAACGTATCAGCCGATTACAGTAACAGATATAACAACTGGATTGACGGCGTACTCCGCCAAACCGTTTATTATTACGTTCGCCGGCGGCGGGTCTATCACAAGTACCTCTTTTGCGGCGAAGGTAGATAATGGGACAGGAAATACTCCGGAGGCTGTTGCTATATG
>JAUSPJ010000212.1 GCA_030655795.1 Fidelibacterota bacterium
CCATGGCTGTTTGATTTTAAGTTGGATTTTCGATTCAAATAGTATTGATGAGTCAAATTTATTTGGGGTATAAAATTGCTGATAAATCGAGATTTCGCTTCGCTCAGCATCCAGCATCCAGTATCGTCCCAAAATATGTGGAGCAACTTCTCATTTCTCAAATTTTATTCTTTACCTTTTTGGTTCCGGCTTGTTCAGGTTAGGAGTACCTTGAACGATAACAGCATTTTCATGGAATAATGTTCGATTTTTCGCTTCTGTTTTGCTTTTATTAGTGAAAAATCTAATGCCTTTTGTTACATCATCTGTTCAATAAGCCGGCCTTCAAAAAATCATCGACACTGCTCTGTTATAGCATAATCAGGCTTAAGCTATTTGAGATATTTATCCAACCACTTAAAAACGGTCTCATGCCAGAACCGGCTATTTTGGGGCTTCAATATAAAATGCCCTTCATCGGGGAAAAGAACCAGTTTCGCCGGAATACCCTTACGCCGTAAGGCTGTAAACGGCATCAACCCCTCGGTATAGGCCAGGCGGTAATCATGCTCGCCATGAATAATGAGCATGGGCGTGTAAAAATTATTCACATAATTATGAGGCGACCATTTTTTATACCAGGTCTCATTTTCCCAGTAGGGGCCATTGAATTCCCACTCCGGGAACCAGAGTTCTTCCGTCGTCAGAAAATTTGTATAGAGATTAAAGGTACCATCATGATTCACCAGGGTCTTAAAAGGTACCTGAAAGGCATCCATGTGGCCTTCGATCCAGTTCATCATATAGCCGCCATAGGAAGCGCCGGCAGCCGCGATTCGGTTTTTATCAATAAATTTAAATTTTCCAAGAACGGCGGTCTGCCCGGCGATCAAATCCTCAAATACTTTCCCGCCCCAGTCTTTGGAAATGCCGTCGGTAAATTCCTGGCCGTAGCCGGTGCTGCCCCGGGGATTGATCATCACCATGACATAGCCCTGGGCGGCCCACATCTGGATATTCCAGCGATAATGCCATTCATCCTGCCAGGCACCCTGAGGTCCGCCATGCACAAAAAAGATCGCCGGGTACTGTTTTGCCGAATCAAACAGCGGCGGTTTGACGATAAATCCGTGAACATCATCATTTTTGGCGCCCTTAAACCAGAACTCCTCCAGATCGTTCATATCCACATTCGCCAGCAATTCAGTATTAAAGTGGGTCAATTGACGGGACGTACCATCTTCCGTCGAACCGAGAAACAGTTCGTAAGGTTTTGTCGTACGTTCATGCAGATAGGCGAATTGTTTTCCGTCGGCGCTGACACTGATATAGCGATTGTTTCCTTCACTGACCAGATCAATCAACTGACCGGATTTTATATTTAGACGCTTGATTTTCAAACGGGCTTTCTCATCGACTCGTAAAAGCAGAGATTTACTATCCGGCAGCCAACTGTAGGAATCGATTCGGATATCTTTATCGGCGGTCAGGTTCGTAAACTTTCCCCGTTTTAAATCTTTGATAATTAGGTCCGGTTTGTCGGCTTCAAATCCGGCCTGTTTCATGGACAGAAAGGAGAGATAGCGGCCATCGGGAGAAAATTGGGGATCACTGTCATTCCCGGAAAAATTACGGTCTTTGCATTTGGTAGACAGCAGTTCAAGTTCACCGCCATCGACAGGCACCATCCAAACATCGTTATCCGTACTGGCAGCCACAAGTTTGTCATGATTGCTGGTGAATACCAGATACTTCGAGTCCGGTGAAAATGCAAAACCGCTGGACAGCGACACCGGCGGTACATCATAATCACCGGGTGTAAGATCCTTAAACTCACCGTTTTTGACATTCAGTACAAACAGATGCGAGCGCTTATGGTCCCACCAGGTATCCCAGTGCCGGTATAGCAAATTATCGTACACCCGGGCTTTGACCGCATTTTCTTCCGCTATCTTGTCCCGTTGCTCTATACAAGCCTGATCGGCGCAGTCGGGATATACCCGCGACGCGAAAGCGATCAACTGCCCGTCCGGCGACCAGATAAACTCATCGACACCGGTATAATGGCTTGTCAACTGTGTCGGGTTTTCATCCGTTACCTGCCGGATCCAGATCTGGTTTCCTGACAGAAATGCCAGATAGCCGTCCGGCGACCAGCGCGGCGGCGACGCGGATTTTTCATCGTGAGTAAACCGGCGTAAATCTTTGCCATCACTGGTAATCAAATATATTTCAGTTCGGCTATTATTTTCCGCCTCATTCATCGTCTGCACCGTAAAGGTAATCATCTGCCCGTCCGGTGACATCTGTGGATCTTTAAGGCGTTTACAGGCCACTAAATCGTCAAATGTCAGGGCTCGTTTCTCGGTTGCATTTCCCATCGTAACTGCAAATATCAGGCATCCCAACAGCACAGTTGTCGTTTTAGACATCATCTCTTCTCCTTTGAATACTATTAGTCAGTGGTTTGACTTTTCCGGATAATATCGCTGTAGATTTTGGTTCCGTTTTTCAGCGACCGTTTCTGGGTCCGGTAATCCACATGATACAGGCCAAAACGCTTCTCAAAACCTTCCGCCCATTCAAAATTGTCCATCAGCGACCAGTAATAATATCCCTGAACATCAATACTGTCCAGAACCGCCTCATGCATGGCGTCGATATGTTGCGAAATATATTGCTCACGTAATTGATCATCCTGGGTAGCGATCCCGTTTTCCGTTATGTAAATTGGGACACCAAAAGGCTGAACCATCCGCAAAGCCCGATAGAGTCCGGCAGGGTAAATCGCCCAGTCCATATCGGTTTTTGGAAGTTTCTTTCTCGGGTAAATCCGCATATTTAAATCGGATTTCAGATCGATCTTTGTTAGAAATTGAGTATAATAATTAACACCAATCCAGTCCAGCGTATCGGATAAACCCGGAAATTCTTTTGCAAACCGCACTGAATTAAAAAGATTGAATCGAAACCGGTCTGTCCGAAACGCATCCAGAAGTGCAGTATTATTAAGTCTATCCAGCGTTAGTGTCGATAGCCAATCGGGCAGCCACCATTTGCGCGCCGGATCAAAAACAGTGATACTTTTAACAATACCGACTTTACAGGGAACACCGTCGCCATTGGCGTCCTGCCGTACAGTTTCATGCAATATATGATAGGCCCGTTGATGTGCTTCCAGAATATTCGCCAACACTCTCGCAGCGAGACATAGATCCTGTTTGCCCGGCGGCCAGATACCCCGCACCCACCCCATTACTGCAAAAACCACCGGTTCATT
>JAUSPJ010000221.1 GCA_030655795.1 Fidelibacterota bacterium
CTGGATGAACTGGGTTCCAGCGTCAATAAATATCTGAAAAAATATCCCTCGGGTCTCGAAGATGAAGTCATCGCCTGGCGGGCTGAAAACCGGGCCAGAATTCTACATTATTTCGATGGAACGCCGGATGACTGGAATAATTATAAATGGCATCTGAAACATATCATTCAGGACAGTAAATCCCTCAAAGATCTGATCGAGTTAAGCAATGAACAGATCGAAGCAATTGATAAAGCCGTTAAAAACAAAATTGCCTTCGGCATTACTCCCTATTACCTCAGCCTGATGGACAGTAAACTCGCCATCGGATACGATCATGCCATTCGGGCCCAGGTAATTCCCCCGAAAGAATATGTGGATAAAATGGTAGAACATCGCGGCGATCGGAGAACCGCATTTGATTTCATGGGCGAACACGATACATCGCCGATCAATCTCATCACCCGCCGTTATCCGATTATTGCTATCCTGAAACCCTTTAATACCTGTTCGCAGATCTGCGTATACTGTCAGCGAAACTGGGAAATTGAAAGGGTTCTGGCGCCAAAAGCCATGGCTTCGAAAAAAGTATTAAACGAAGCACTCAGCTGGTTCGACGAGCATAAAAGCGTCGGCGATGTGCTGATTACCGGCGGCGATTCGGCTGTTATGAAAGATTCGCAGCTGGAAAATATTTTAGAGATATTATCGAAGAAAAAACACATCTATCGCATCAGAATCGGGACCCGCACACCCGTTGTATTACCAATGCGGTTTACCCAAAATTTGATAAAAATCCTCACGAAATACCATCAACCGCCGAAACTCGAAATCGCGTTAGTTACCCATTTTGAACATTCTTATGAAATCACGCCGGAAGCGCTGGAGGCAGTTCAGAAAATCCGTAAAATCGGGATCAGCGTTTACAACCAGGAAGTATTTACGGTGGAAAATTCCCGCCGCTTTGAGACCGCCAAACTGCGTCGTGACCTGAAATCAATCGGCGTCGATCCCTATTATACTTTCAACATGAAAGGCAAAGAAGAAACCAAGCGCTATATGGTTCCCATCGCCCGGATTCTGCAGGAACGTAAGGAAGAAGCACGTCTGCTGCCGGGCCTCGACCGCACCGACGAACCGGTTTTTAATGTCCCAAAATTAGGCAAAAATCACCTGCGAGCATGGCAGGATCATCGCCTGGTGATGATTTTACCCGACGGTTCACGGGTTTATGAATTTCATCCCTGGGAAAAAAATATCAAAGTTATCCCGCCCTATAATTATGTGGATGTTCCAATATATGATTATCTGGAAGAACTGGCTGCCCGCGGCGAAAATATCCGGGATTACCGCACTATCTGGTATTACTATTAATAAACTCAAAGTGCAGGAGTTAGTATGTTTAAAAAAGGTTTCATTTTTACTCTTATTCTCATGCTGTTAGTCTCGGTCGGATGTTCCAGTAAAGACACCAAAAAGCTAGCTGAAATACAGAAGAAACTGGCAACGGCGATCTCACTTGAGAAAGACTTAATGCCGGTGTTCTGGCGCTCATTGTGGCATTAATAACGGTCGGTTTTCAGGCTATCAAAGCCGCTGTCATGAATCCCGCCAAAACCCTGAAATATGAATAGAAAAAACCATTAACAATTAAAAATTAAAAATTAAAAATGATTGAAAGCCCGCTTCCTGAATAAAGTGACACTTTTAAATATTTTCAGCGGTTTTCACCTGTTTTATCGGTATATTGTAACAAACAGAATGATAGGAAAATAATATGGATTTAAAACTCGCAGTATTAATAGACGGCGATAACATTCCTTCGGCTTATGTGAAAGAGATGATGGAAGAAATCGCCAAGTACGGCAATCCGACCATAAAGAGAATTTATGGAGACTGGACAAACCCGAAACTTTCAAAGTGGAAGAATGTCCTTCTGGAAAATGCGATCACACCCATTCAGCAATATGGATATACAAGCGGAAAAAATGCGACTGATTCCGCAATGATAATTGATGCGATGGATATTCTATATTCAGAAAAAGTCGATGGCTTTTGCCTGGTTTCCAGCGACAGCGACTTTACCCGTTTGGCCACGAGGCTTCGTGAAACCGGGATGAACGTAATTGGAATTGGCGAGAAGAAAACACCGGAACCATTTATCGTTGCCTGTGACAAATTCATTTATATTGAAATTCTTAAAGACCAATCTGAGGTAAGCGAATCGGAAGTAACAAAAAGCAAGTCCTTACAAAAAAACAATATCGATAAAATAACGCCAAAGGTGATTAAACTGATTTCGTCTACAATATCCGATTTGGCAGATGATGATGGTTGGGCTTTTCTGGGAGATGTTGGCAATCTTCTGCAGAAAAAGCAGCCAAATTTTGATTCCAGAAACTACGGCTTCCAAAAGTTGACCCCGCTGATTATATCAATTAATAATTTTGAAATTGAACAACGTGAAAGCCCGAAGGGACGATTCAAGTTAATTTATGTAAAGAACAAAGAAAAGATTATACAATCCAATAAAACTTAAATCCATATAATATCAATACGCTTTTTTTGTTTAAAATTTCAATAGAAAATCAAATAGTCCTAAGACCGTTAATCCTGCGAGATGCAAAGTTCGCAAAGTTTATATTATTAAAAATTAAGTTCTTACCTTTGTCCCGACCTATCGGGA
>JAUSPJ010000223.1 GCA_030655795.1 Fidelibacterota bacterium
CGGTCATTTCGTTCGGAGTTGGCATAGGTAATATTCAGTGTGTTTTTAATATCGCCGATCTTCACAATATGGGTAATCCGAAAATCCTGCCGCGTGGTGACATTGGACTCCCGGGGATCATTAATTCTAATCGAATCGACGGCCCCAAGCTCAGTGAAGCTTGTATCATACTTGACATCTAAAATATCCAGATCTTTCTGACGGCCGTAGCTCTGAGTGTTAAAATTGATATTCGGTAATCCTTCCCCCGGATATAAGGCAACACCCGCAGTAACGGCAGTGGTCATCATCGTAGAATTTTTATTTTCAAGCAGATTATCCCGCTTCTGATCATAGGCAAGCGTAACAAACAAGCGGTTACTGAACAACCGGATTTTATCGGATATATTAAAACCCTGGACATCGGTCCGCATGTAGGGATTTCCCAAAGAGGTAAATTCAGGACCGACCCGCTGATACCCGACCACAAAGAAATTGTTGAAATAATTTAATTTCAACACTGTCTTAAAGGCTGTGGAAGGCATATTCAGAAATTCTTTCATACCAATTTGCCCATTGGTGTCGGGAACTATCGGCATCAGAGGACTGATATTTTGGTTAATGATGAAAATCCTGGTAAAGTCACCGGGATCCGGAAATCCCGAAAGGGGTATATTCATATCGCCAAGTGTGATGGTATCATTTTGCAGGCTGTCGCCCGGTAAAAATGTATCCATTTTTTCAAGCGTCATGGCACCCCCGGTGATGTCACGGTTCAAGTAGGAGAAAGCTGCATCGGTTTTCCACACAAACCGTTTCTGGTCAAACGCAAGCAGTAAATCCGTGCCTAATACGATATTATCCTTAGGTTTATTGACGCCTCCCATGACAATTGAACGGTCGGGAGTTTCGGTGATACCGTCATATTCCTTTTTAACAGACAGGGTATCGGCACGGGCCTTAAATAAGGAAAAACCCAGCTGGAAATTTTTCCCGGAACCGAAATAAGGCCTGACCGCAAGCAGGTTCCGGTCGTAAGTATACCCGCTGCGCGTATATTGCAGAACACCATCTTCCAGCGTATCGGGTGTTGAACTGATCGTTCCTTCAATCGCCCGTTCTGACTGACCATATACGATGTGAGTGTTAAAATATTTGAGTTTCAGGTTGGCTTCCACTCCCCGAACACGCTTACCCTGCAACGACAATTCGGAGAACTGAGGGTTAACATCCCCCACAGAGAGATCGAAAATATAGGTTTTCAGTCCCAGGGATAGACGGTTCCGGGGCTGCTTTGTCGGATCTTCCTCGGAGCTAATAAAGGCTTTGGCATTGAAACTCAGCCAGTCGTAGGATCCGGACGCATTGGCACGGATAGAATTAATATTTTGACGAACTTCCCGTACCTGTTCCGAATTCGCTTCCGCTGACACACGACCGGTGTATTTCAGTACCCGCTTGGCTTCTTCGATAGTCTTCACAACCGTAAAATTGATTATTTCCGTTTCATAGGGATCGCCAAACTGATTTGACATATTTAATCTGGCAGTATGCAGCCCAGGTTTTATATTCTTCGGTCGGTACATGATCACATCTTCAGTTATCTCTGTCTGCTTTATAACAGAGACGCCATCAAGAGTCAGTTTAATTGAATTTATATCAAAGTCAATCACATTAAAGAGTGAAAACGCCAGTATCACCTCTTCAGCGGCTACAACAGCGCCTTCTTCGGGACTCAAAATAATGATATCACTGCGAATTCCCCCCTGAATGTCGGTGGAACTGACCGTAGGCGCTTTTCCCATAGTCTCTGCCGCTTTTCTGACAGCCAGGAACATCGGTATATTATAAGGATCAACTTCCGGAAATGCCGCCATTTTACCATCAGCCATTTCCGCAATGATTAGATATTCAACGCCTTCAGGAGTGACATAATCGGCTGGAATACTCCCGGAGTAGACGCCCATGTATTCATTCAGATCTTCTTCCACATAGGAATCGTGACCAGATACCCGGTAAAAAAGCCGAACCCGTTCTGTTTCTACAACATTCCCTTCGATCAGAGCTTCTATTGTAATTGGCGAATTTGCCCGAATGTTGCGCGGCGGTGAATGTAATACTTTGGCCTGTCCAAAAAGAATGCCGGTGAATACTATTAGTAATAATGAAAATTTAGACCCAATCCTAGCCATTTGCATCCTCAACAATTATTATACAGAAACTGTCTGTTAATATTCTATCTTAATATCTTTAATATCGCCCTGATTATTCTGCAGCTGAATCCGAAGAATATTGGATGTATCCGAATCTTCATCATCGTCTGCCGGCGTTCCGCCTGCCGGTGTGGTTCCCACGTTCACCTGCCCATCCGGAGTCGACGTACCCGTTTCATTCGCCCCGACGACGACAACGGCGCCGCTTTCGTTATTGGTTACTTCCACAAAACCGGACAAACCATAAAATACATCCCCCATAACCGGATCCGATATAAGCCAGAATACGGTTCCCTTAACAGACGCCACAGAGGTCGGAGTCGCGATAACAAATTCACCCTTACGTTGCGGGCTGATTTCCGCTTTCAGAGTACCTATCTGCATGGCTATCTGCTTTGAGATTGCTTCCGTAGTTCGGGTGCCGGAGATAATCATTTCGGAATTTTCACGTACTTTTATCTGCGTCTTATCATCCAGGAATACCAGAACGGCATACCCGTCATCTCCGGTTTTGATTTGATCTTCATTAAATAGCGATGTTCCCGGTTTAACGCCAGTTTTGAAATTTTCCTCATTGGAGCGTTTCAGGCTGGTCTGTCCCCTTGCTTTTAATGTCAGCGCAATTTTTTCGGCTGTCCACCCCTGAATCGAGAAAATCAGGAGAAATAAAATCAGTGATATTTGCTGCAATTTTTTCATGATTTATTCCTGCTTTATTATTCAACATTTATTGATTTGATCGAAATCCGACCTGCCAGTACCTGAGACGCTAACGCTGTCAATTGGTCCTGGGTCAGCTGCTGCGTGCCATTTAGTGTCACGACCCCCGTTGGAAAGAACCCTTCCAGCTCGCCGCTGAACAGGGCATTGTATGTATCGGCGTCAATAATTTGTTCCAGTATCTGAAGATATATATTGGTTCCACCACTGGTCGAGCCACCACCGGTTCCGTCGTCACCACCCACGGAAGGGATCGAAAACACAAAGATATCACTTTCAAGCAATTCAGAACCGGAAGTCGTTGGATAAACCTTTTGAACCTGCCAAACATAGGTTTTGCCTTCCTCCAGCGGTTTAGAATTAGAAAAAGGATACTGAAAGGTATTATCGGCCGATAACAAATCACCTCCCCTACCGCCACCAGCAATAACCACAGAAGGAAGCGGATAAAACCGGCCGTTATCGGGA
>JAUSPJ010000236.1 GCA_030655795.1 Fidelibacterota bacterium
ATATCGTCCGCCTTTATTTTTGATCAGGTCTTCAATCTGTTCTTCGGTAATGAATCCATCCAACATACGGGTTTCATCAATCGAAGCGGCATAACTTTTTGACTTTTTCGAGTTTGAATATTCATTCCAGCGAACATAATCCAGATGCAGTCCGTCAATATCGTAATTATTCACGATTTCCATGGCGACGTCAATAGTATAGTCGCGAACCGCCTGCATACCGGGTGACAACGCTCTGCTTTCGGTCATTGCAATTCCCGATTGATCACGGCAGACCCAATGAGGATACTTAGCAGCCGGACTACCGGGTGCAGTACTGGAAGCCGCGAAACAGTTGAACCAGGCGTGCAGTTCGAGTCCGCGTTTGTGGGCTTCTTCGACTGCAAATGTCAAGGGATCATAATCTGTGTATTGCGGAGAATAAGACCCCCAGGGCTCAAAGGAAGATTGATAATAGGCGGTGCCACTCTGTCTAACCTGAAAGAGTACCGCGTTCATATTCGCTTTGACATGATTATCGAGGACCTCACGTATTCTCTGTTGAGACGTTTCAACTGAGAAGGAAGAGCTGCTATAATTCCAGGTAATTACCCAGGTTGCCCGGAATTCTGCATTGCCGGTCTGGGAAAAACTAAGCGATCCGATTAATAAAATAGAAAGAATGATAATTGTGACTGCTCGTTTCAATTGATTCTCCTTTTTATTGAACGGTAATAATTTATAGATAATTCGTCAACCTTACAATCAGCTTTTTCCGAAATTGTCACAAAGCAAATTTTTACCCGAATTGTTAAAATTATTTATCAATTGGCAATAATCGTCTTTGCCTCTTTCAAAAAAAATCCGGAAATTCAACAGGTTTAAGTGATTCTTTGGATTATTCAATTTTAAACAAGTATATGTCTGTAAAAGGTGCAGGAGAATTAATCGGGTTATGAAGAAGTTATTCCTACTTATTCTGTTTTTAGCTGTTATTGTATTGGGTATTTTTATTTTACGGAAGAACCCGGAAGATCAACTGAAAAAGATCGTTTATCCTTCAGAATTTCGGGTGATGACATATAACATTCATCATGGCGTTGGCAACGACGGGATGTACAGTTTGTCCCGAATCGTACGGGTTATCCGGGAACACGCTCCGCACATTGTCTGTTTAAATGAGGTGGATTATAAAACCGAACGTACCTATCGCGATGATCAGGCCCGGATTCTGGCAGCTGAGTTGGGTATGGAATTTACCTTTGCCCGAAACCTGCCACTTCAGGGAGGCTGGTACGGAAACGCAATTCTCTCAAAATATCCGATCTATTTTTCAGAAAATAAAATTCTGTCCAAGCGCGATGGTGATGAACCCCGTGGAGCGCTTCACACAATTATTTCTGTTAATAATCAGAAACTTCACGTATACGGGACGCATTTAAGTACCGATTCGCTCAGCAACTCCGCTGAACTGAAGGAATTATTAAATCACGCCCTGGATTGGGGACTTGATGAACCCACTA
Source organism: Fidelibacterota bacterium (assembly GCA_030655795.1). GTDB lineage: Bacteria > Fidelibacterota > UBA2242 > UBA2242 > UBA2242 > B118-G9. Next base: position 1,503 of record JAUSPJ010000236.1, read on the forward strand.
TCATAGCTGGTGATCTGAATACGCCACCGGGTTCAAAACAAATAAACGATTTAACCTATTATTTTTATGATATTGGCGCGCTTGCAAAACAGGAATATAAAACGTATCCATCCGCCAATCCGGAAAAGCGTATCGATTATATCTTTATGAATGATAAACTCGTACCGTTCTCGGTTCAAACTATTGAAAATGATCATAGCCGTGTGGCCAGCGATCATCTTCCGGTTGTGGCAAAGTTTCGGATTAAATAAACTGAACGAAATAAATTTCAAAAGAGGAGAAGAGTTAAAATGGTTGATTTCTTAAAAGAATTGGGAATCGAGGAAGTAAACTATGGCGCCAGCCTGGGAAACAGCGATGGCTGGATCAAAACCAAAGGGAAAGAACTGCTCAGCTATTCGCCAATTGACGGAAAACCGATTGCGAAAGTCATTCAGGCTACCGCTGAAGATTACGAGACGGTAATCTGCGAGGCGCAGAAAGCATTTGCAAGCTGGCGGATGATTCCGGCTCCCCAAAGAGGACTTATTGTCAGGGAAATCGGTGAAATATTGCGGAAGTATAAAGAACCCTTAGGCAAACTCGTGACGCTCGAAATGGGTAAAATCAAAGCAGAAGGCATGGGCGAAGTTCAGGAAATGATCGATATTGCGGATTTTGCCGTCGGCCAAAGCCGGATGCTGTACGGTTCCACAATGCACAGCGAACGTCCCAAACATCGCATGTACGATCAGTATCATCCCTATGGAGTTATTGGGATTATTACGGCATTTAATTTCCCTGTTGCTGTCTGGGCCTGGAATTCCTTGATTGCTGCGGTTTGTGGCGATGTTAATGTGTGGAAACCAAGTTCCAAAGCGCCGCTCACCGCGATTGCCGTACAGAAAATCATTGCCCCGGTTGTTGATAAATACAATATAAAGGGTGTCTTCAACATGGTCATAGGCAAAGGATCGGAAGTCGGCGAACTGATGATTAATGATAAACGTGTGCCATTGATCAGCATGACGGGCAGTACCGCCATGGGTAAACGAATCGGCGAAGCCGTCGGAAAACGACTGGGCCGTACCATTCTGGAACTAGGTGGAAATAACGCTATAATCGTGACCGAAGATGCCGATCTGGATATGGCTGTCCGCGCCACTCTTTTTGGCGCCGTTGGTACCGCCGGGCAGCGCTGTACATCGACCCGTCGGATCATTATTCATAAATCAGTGAAAGAAAAATTCGTCGGCAGCCTCGTAAAAGCGTACTCCCAGGCGCCCATCGGTAATCCGCTAAATGACGGTGTATTAATGGGGCCGGTGATCGATCAGGCCGCTGTTGATCTGATGATGACAGCAATCGCTAAAGCAAAGCAATCCGGCGCAAAACTACTGTATGGTGGCAATGTTCATAAAATTGCTGGAATGGAAGCCGGTTTTTATGTACAGCCGACAATCATGGAAGCGAAGAATGATTATGATATTGTCCAGGAAGAAACCTTTGCGCCTATTCTCTATATCATCGAATATGAAGATTTTGATGAAGCCATTCGTATTCATAACGATGTCCCCCAGGGATTAAGTTCAGCGGTTTTTACGTCATCGATGTATTACCAGGAGCAGTTCCTGTCGCACATCGGTTCCGATTGTGGAATCGCCAATGTTAATATTGGGACCTCGGGAGCTGAAATTGGTGGCGCTTTCGGTGGAGAAAAAGAGACTGGCGGCGGACGTGAATCAGGTTCCGACGCTTGGAAAGCCTATATGCGCCGGCAGACCAATACCATAAACTGGGGCAAGGAACTGCCGCTGGCGCAGGGAATCAAATTCGATATTAATTAGTATTATGACAATCCTTAATGAATTACCTTATCGATATTTGATAGTTAAAATTGGAGGATAAAATAGAGATTGATTTAAGAACAAGGATTAACGATTTTTAATTTAAGAATTTAAAACAGATGAATAAATTTGACCTTTTCCGAAGGAATCCCTGCGGGAGAAGAACGATTAATTAATTTTTCGGTATTGGTAATTGAAATAGCGAATTTACCCCGTGAAATAGTTTTGCTCGTCTTGTGGACTACACAAAGTTTGGCGAAGCCATTTCAAAAGGCAGGTAAAATTAAAATCTTCGATTTTATTTCACAGGGTGAATCGGGACAATTAATTCGCTCGGGAACTTCTGTTTCATTGAATTACGGAGAGGCGCTTCCGAAGGAATGCCTGTGGCAAAAGTGGAGAATCAAGAAAAGATTTTATTCAACCCGGTAGATAATTAATTAGAGAATCTTGAGAGGTTATATTTTAAACGAAATATCTAACGGGGTGAATAAAATAAAAGTTGTATTAAAAGAATTAAGAGAAACTTTCGTCTGTTTGAAAATCATTTACAGAACAAAACTTTACAAATCGGATATAAAGATGCAAGAAGCACTGAAAGAAAATAACGAATTAATATCAATATTCGTTAAAAGTGTGGAAACAGCCCAAACAAACATGGAAAGATAAATTGCAAATCAAGCATACTTCAAAAATCAGAAATCGGTGTTCCTTGTTGGATATTAAAAAAAAACAGATTATATAACGAAGACCAGCACATAACAGCGCTTAACAATAACCTAGGGCAGATGGTGGTTTTTATGAAAAGAATGAACAAAATATAATCTTTGGTGGAGGTCTTAAAAATCTGAGGATAAAATGCCTGGTTTTTTAGCTGCATCCCGGTAAGATAAATTTGGGGTACACGGTATATCCAATATTTGTTAGTATCTTACAAGTCAATTTCTTGTCCCGACGCGTCGGGAGTATATTTTAATTTCTCGACGCTAAAAAGCATAATGTATATCAAATATCAAATATCAAATTTTTTCAGAGACACCTGTTACACAAATTATTTTCGGAGGCTGAGATTAGAGAAAGCGATCTTAAAATTTGCATTTTGAAGTTTGCAATTTGCAATTTGTGCCGAGGGCATCCCTTTGGGAAAATTCTGGTTTATCCAGGTTAGGGTGTTGCAAAGGGCAGGAACTTTACCTGTCCTTTGTTTATAATAACTGCTAAATTCAGGTCATGAGCAAAGGTATTCTTTACATCGTTTCGACGCCTATTGGGAATCTGGAAGATATTACCCTTAGGGCTATTGATATTCTAAAAACTGTCGATATAATCGCCTGCGAGGATACCCGGCATTCCGCAAAACTACTGAGTCATTACGACATTCAAACGAAGAAAATCAGTTACTATGATGAAATCGAGGATAAGCGCAGCGGCACGCTGATTCGGATGCTTGATTCCGGGAAAAATGTTGCGTTAATTTCCGATGCCGGAACTCCGGGAATCAGCGATCCCGGATATCGGATTATCCAAAAAGCGGTTGATGCGGATATATCCGTAATTCCGGTGCCGGGTCCATCATCATTACTCGCGGCGCTGGTCTCATCAGGATTTGCGACTGATCGCTTTTGCTTTGAGGGATTTTTACCGCGAAAAAAAGGACGCAAGACCCGATTCGAGGAACTGGCAATTGAACCTCGTACAATGATCATATTCGAGAGCCCGGTCCGGCTGCTGAAAACCCTGACAGATTTGTATTCCTATTTTGGAGACCGGCGGATTGTTGTTGGACGTGAAATGACCAAATATTATGAGGAATATGTGCGGGGCAATATCCCGGAAGTAATCAGTCATTTTGAGAAAACGAAACCCCGCGGAGAATTCGTACTGGTAATTGAGGGTTTGACCCGAAAGTTGAAAAAATCAACTTCCGAATAAGACAATATATATTTCATGAATAAGCATCATTCGATTGTAGCCGTCGTAAAATGTCAAACCTATGCTGGAAACGAAGTCCGGAAAGCTGTATGCACCGGGATTGAATTAGTCGGCGGACTTTCGACAGTATTTTCCCGAAATGAACAGAAGCTGTTATTGAAACCAAATGCGCTTTCCGCGAAGACTCCGGATAAATGCGTTACCACTCATCCGGAAGTGTTCCGGGCCGTTGCGCAACTGCTTCAGGAGTCATCCTTTCAGCTATCTTATGGTGATTCACCGGCTGTTGGTAAAATTAGCAGCGTCCTCGCCAAAACCGGCTTAAAAGCCGTTGCCGATGAATTAAACATTCCTATAGCAGATTTTGTGAATGGGCAGACGGTTTCATTTCCCGAGGGGCATCGCATCAAGCAGTTCAAATTGGCAAATGCCGTGGACGATTGCGATGCTATTGTCAGTTTACCTAAATTGAAAACCCATAATCTGACCCGAATGACCGGCGCCGTGAAGAATCAGTTTGGCTGTATTCCGGGATTTTCAAAACCGGAGTTTCATGTTAAACTACCGGATGCTCGGCATTTTTCCGAAATGCTGGTGGATTTGAATCGCCTTCTGAAACCGAAACTATTTGTGATGGACGCGATTCAGTCTATGGAAGGAAATGGCCCTGGCAGCGGAGATCCGGTAGACACCGGTTGTCTCCTGTTCAGTAAGGATCCGGTCGCGATGGATACCGTTGCCTGTCTTATTATGAATATTCAGCCTGATAGGGTTCTGACGAATAAGATTGGCGCTGAAGCCGGACTGGGAATTTGCGATATCAACCGGATTCGGATTGTTGGCGACGACTGGCATCAATTTGTTAAAAAGGATTTTAATATTTTCCGGGGACCTCAAATTGAAACCGGTTCTTCATGGAAATTCAGACTTGCCCGGAAAATACTGACATCCAAGCCGGTCATTGATCCAAAATTATGTCGAAAATGTAATGTTTGTGTTGAACAATGCCCCGTCGAT
>JAUSPJ010000254.1 GCA_030655795.1 Fidelibacterota bacterium
TAAAATCACCCTCAAAGTAAAAACAAGAAAATACTTTGTTTGGTCTCCGTTATATGTTCGTTTGGGCGTGTTGGGATTGCATTTATTCCATCCCTCTTTCTTTTACTTTTAAATAAAAGCTATAACATTATGATGATTCACTGTTTCCTATTCCTAAAAGGCAGGGTTTCGAAAGTCTGGATATCACTTTTAGATGAGCGCTTTCAGATTGGCTTCCAGTTTCACCAGCTGCTCCCGCAGGAACTGCTCTTTTTCTTTTTCCTTGTCCACAACGTTTTTGGGCGCTTTTTCAAGGAAATTCTGGTTCGTCAGTTTCGCTTTGATCGATTTCACAAGCCCTTTGAGTCGATTGATCTCTTTTTCCAGGCGCTGTTTTTCGGCATCTATATCGATCACCCCTTCCAGGGGAATAAAGAATTCGGTGCCGTGAACCACAACCGTGGAAGCCGGATGGGGTTTTTCACCGTCTTCAGCGATTCGGATTTCCGAGACTTTAACCAGATTTTTGACATATTCGGCTAAGGATTCATCTTTAACCAGCTGTAACGGCAACTGATTGTCACTGCCCCGTACGACCAGTTTCAACCGGGCTGACGGCGGAATGTTCATTTCACTCCGGGCGGTCCGCAGTGCCGTAATCATTTCCTGGACCACTTTGAAAATTTCTTCTGTGTCTTTTTCGCCCACCTGAAATTTCAATTGGGGCCAGCCGGACACAATAATATCCGGTTCTGAAGCCGCTTTGAGGTGCTGATAAATCTCTTCCGTTATAAACGGTGCGTAGGGGTGCAGAATCTTGAGAATATTTTTCAGCGTGTAAATGGCCACCGTCAGCGCGGCTTGTTTCTCTTCGGCGGATTTTTTATACAGACGGTCTTTGATCAGCTCGATATACCAGTCACAGTAATCGCTCCAGACAAAATCGTAGATAACCCGGGCGACCTCGTCAAAACGGAAACGCTTCAGGTTTTTATCCACCCTGTCAACAGTTTTTTTCAGACGAATTAATATCCACTGGTCCGCCAAGGTCAGAGCTAATTTGTCCGGATCAAAGGATTTTTCCAGAATAGTGTCATCGTCAATATTCATCAGAATAAAGCGCGACGCATTCCAGATTTTATTCATAAAATTCCGGCCCACATCCAGCCGTTCTTCAGAAAAAAGAATATCCTGCCCCTGGGGCGCAATTAACATAATTCCGTAGCGCAGGGCGTCAGCGCCGTATTTATCCACCAGGTCCAGCGGGTCCGGCGAATTGCCGAGAGATTTGCTCATCTTACGGCCTTTAATGTCCCGAATAATCCCGGTATAATAGACATCGCTGAAGGGAATATCACCCATGAATTCCAGGCTGGCCATGATCATGCGGGCCACCCAGAAGAAAATAATATCAGGCGCCGTAACCAGTGTGTTGGTTGGGAAAAATGCTTTCAGATCGGGAGTCTTTTCCGGCCAGCCCATAGTGGAAAAAGGCCAGAGCCAGGAGCTGAACCAGGTGTCCAGAACATCGGGATCCTGATAGACAGTCTCGTCACACTGCGGACAGGCAGTGGGATCTTTTGTCAATGCGTCGGTCCATTCGCACCGGGTACAATAAAACACCGGCACCCGGTGGCCCCACCACAATTGACGTGAAATACACCAGTCGCGCACATTATTCATCCAGTGATCGTAGGTCTTGATCCAGCGCTGAGGATGAAATTTTATCTTGCCTTCGTCAACGACCTTAATGGCCGGTTCAGCCAGAGCTTTCATTTTTACAAACCACTGATCGGACAGATAGGGCTCAACCATTACCCCGGCCCGCTCACTGAAACCGACACTATGGGTATAGTCTTCGATTTTTTCCAACAGGCCCAGCCGTTCCATCTCCGCCACAACGATTTTCCGGGCTTCGAAACGATCTTTGTCCTTCACCAGGGGGCCGGCAGCGGCATTCATTGTCGCGTCGGGGTTCATGATGTTGATTTTTTCCAGACTATGGCGCTCACCGATTTCGAAGTCATTGGGATCGTGAGCCGGCGTCACTTTCACAGCGCCGGTACCAAACTCAACATCCACAAAATCATCGGCCACAATCGGAATGACCCGGTTCATGATCGGTAAAACAACATTTTTCCCAATCTGACTCTTAAAACGTTTGTCCTTGGGATTCACTGCCACCGCTGTGTCACCCAGCATGGTTTCCGGCCGGGTTGTGGCGACAGTCAAATGCCCGCTTCCGTCTTCCATGGGATATTTGAAATACCACAAATGCCCGCGAATCTCTTTGTGAATGACCTCTTCGTCGGAAAGCGCCGTTTGGGACACCGGGCACCAGTTGATAATCTTGCGGCCGCGATAGATTAAACCCTTATGATAGAGCTGCACAAAAACCTGCCGCACCGCTTCGGAGAGTCCTTTATCAAGAGTAAAGCGCTCACGTTCCCAGTCGCAGGAGCAGCCGATTTTGCGCAGCTGGTTCAGAATGATCGATTTATGTTTATTTGCCCAGTCCCAGACGATGTTTATAAATTCATCCCGTTCGTAATCATAACGGGTTTTGCCATCTTTACGCAAGTTTTTTTCCACAACATTCTGGGTGGCAATTCCGGCGTGATCGGAGCCAGGCAGCCAGAGAGTTTCATAGCCATTCATCCGGGCATAACGAACCAGGATATCCTGAAGCGTATTGTTCAGCACATGGCCGAGGTGCAGAATTCCGGTCACATTGGGCGGCGGAATAACGATTACAAAGGATTTATTTGAGGATTTGTTATCGGCATGGAAGTAGTTTTTTTCCAGCCAGTAATCGTACCAGCGGGATTCAACATGTTTCGGATCGTAAACTTTATCTAACTGTACGGCCAAGATTTTACCTTTCTAAGATTCAATAATAAGACTGAATGCGGTTGTCAATTTCAGTACATTCTGATTGGCCTGCATCAGACGGCGGCTCATTACCCGGGCAATATTCTGCATAACCTGATTACCGATTTCTGGATAATCATTACATATCTTAAAGAATTTATTTTTTCCAATTTTGGCCACTCCGCAGACTGACGCAGCCTTTACCGTGGCGCTGCGCTTATCGTTTTCGCTGAACAGGCTCATTTCACCAAAAAAGGGCCGAAAATCACTGGACAGGGATATCAGGCTTTTCTCCCGGGTGTCGGCCTGGGAAACATTGGTCTTCAGGGTAAGCGCCTGAGAAATCTCGACTTTCCCGTCCAGCAGGACCAGGATCGAATCGCCGGGATCGCCCTCCAGAATAATGACGTCGCCTTTATTGTACTGGATTGGTGTAATAACTTTACAGAATTTCTCTATCTGATCTTCGTTCAGACCCGAGAATATTTCGTAATCCTTGAGGATTTTGGGATTGTATTCACAGGTATTTTTATGTTTTTTAATAATATTCATCAGATCAACACCACGGCTTTTTCGTTTTCCTGAATGATATAATCATCGGCAGGATTTAAATTGACAATGGTTTTATTCTCTTCGCCCAGTGTACGGCCGGCTTCTTTTAATTTTCGTTCGATAAATGCATCGAGATGGCTGGAATCTGACGAAAGAAAATCCGAGACGCCAATGGATTCAACCTCGGCAACCACTCCCAGGACCAGCATTTTCTGCTGGGTTTTAAAATGTTCGGATAGCTCTTTAAATGTCTTGCCCTTAAACCGTGCCGGTATAGCGACAGTCGAAATCCGGTGATCACTTTTTATGCTGAACAGGGTGGTAAATACATTCGATAGCCCCGGTTCCGCTACATCACCGGCCAGTATAAAATCAATAAACTGATCGCTGACAATCACCTCATCGGCCTTGGCCCGCTTGACGTGAATTTCATTGTCCGAAACCATGATAAACGCAATGACCTTTTTCTTCGGATAGCTGGACTTAATATTCAACGTCGCCAGCAGAGTTTTTTCATCGGCAACCAGCGGATCGTACTGGTAGAGATTCGGCAACAGAATGATAGTTTTAGCATCCCGGATGTTAGCCCGTTCCAAAGGTGCGTTTCGGGTATAGTCTCCCCGTATGAATTTTACTTTATATTTACGAAACCGATCCAGAACACTGTTGATCTCTTCCTCCGGCAGTTCATTCACCAGAATAATGCGCGGCGGCCGGTTTTTTAACAGTGAAAACAGTGTCTCGATAATCGATTCGGCTTTATTATTCCAGCCGCAGATAATAATGTGATCTTCAAAATTTATGGATTCCAACCCCTGATCCTCCCTGATTTTACGGGCTACAAAAATCGATGATATCGTAGCCGTGATTAATGATACGAGAGTAACCCCGGACATCATGACAAAAATACCCACCAGCCGGCCCCCAACGGTAATCGGGCGTATATCTCCGTAACCGACGGTAAAAACGGTTACCAGCGCCCACCAGACCGAATCCCACAAGCCCCGGTACTCTGCGGGATTCTGCGGTCCTTCAAAATGTAAAACCAGCACTGATGCGACCATGGTAAGCAGCATCAGTGCCAGAAAAATCCTGAAAATAGCTTTACTGAAAATTGATTTTAAGGTCTCAATAAATCCCAAATTATTGCCAACTCCTCCAAAAAACATTAACAGGAGAGATATTACTTAAAAAGGACTTGAAAGTCAATAATAGCTGTGAGCTCCAAGCAGACTGTCAGAAT
>JAUSPJ010000266.1 GCA_030655795.1 Fidelibacterota bacterium
ATCAGTGTCACTTACAACCCGATGAAATATTACTTTATCGTCGCGGTGATGTTTTTTGCGTTCACCTTCCCGCTGATGAAACTGGCGGGAAGAATAGAAAGAAAAATAAAACAAAGAGGTTTCAGCCATGATTGAAATCAAAAATCTTTCGTTCAAATACTCCGGTGGCGGCCCGCAAGTCCTTTCGAACGTAAATATCAGTATTCCGGCCGGTCACATTTACGCTATTCTGGGAGAAAGCGGTTCCGGCAAAACCACCCTGTTGAAGTGCATAGGAAGATTTCTGCAGCCGCGTTCCGGCAGCATAACCCTTAAGGGCAGGAACATTTATGAAATTGAAGAAAGGGAGTTCCGGAAATCCATCAGCATCGTTTTCCAGCAGTTGTTCCTTTTTCCTCACCTGAACATACTTCAAAACATGATTCTGGCCCCGATGAAGGTTCTCGGGAAAGACGAGCGCACCGCGCGGGAAGAAGCCGTCGCCATGCTCGAAACGCTGGGGATAGCGTCTCTCAAGGACAGTTATCCGGCGGCAATAAGCGGAGGCCAGGCGCAAAGGGCGGCTATCGCACGGTCGCTTATGCTTAAGCCAGAATATCTCCTGCTCGACGAACCGACGTCCGCCCTCGACGTAAATACAAGCGACGAATTCGGGAAATGGCTGACCGGCCTGAGAGAATACACGACGTTCGTTGTTGTGACGCACGACATTCTCTTCGTGAACAAAATAGCTTCTTTCGGGGCTTTGATGGAGAAGGGAACCGTCAGGGAAGAATCCGACATCGGTAATATTATAAAAAAACACTTCCCCGCGTTCCGGCAGGGAATGGACGGTTAAAGAAAAGTTATGCTGAGGAAAAGAAATATAGGAGATTTTCAATGATTGAGCCGATAGGCCTGCTAATACAAAAGATTTCTCTGCCGCATTTAAACATACTATTGCTTTTGGGTCTGGCGTTATTTGGCGGTACCATTGGTGGGCGTTTTTTCCAAAAATTGCGCATACCTCAGGTCATCGGCTATATTTGCATAGGAATTGTTATTGGAGAGTCCGGCTTAAAAATCATAGATCACCAAACGCTGCTTGCTCTACAGCCCTTTAGTTACTTTGCGTTGGGATTAATTGGTTTTATGATAGGCGGTGAACTTAAGAAAGAGGTGTTATCAAAATACGGTAAGCAATTTATAACCATTCTAATTTTTGAAGGAGTTGCAGCATTTTTGTTTGTTACATTATTGGTAGGTATTCTGGGAAGCTTGATTTTCAAGGATTGGCGTTATGCCTGGGCATTGGGTATATTATTGGGCGCTATTTCATCAGCCACAGCTCCGGCCGCAACGGTGGCAGTGCTCAAAGAATATAAAACCCGAGGCCCTTTAACCAGAATGGTCTTAGGCATAGTCGCCATGGATGATGCCTTGGCTCTTTTTCTCTTTGCCGTCGCTGCTGCTGTCGCCGGGAGTTTAATCGGGAATATTCATAATGATACGTGGAGATTGTTTATTAACCCCCTATACGAAATTACCACAGCCATCGCTCTGGGAGTTTTCGGGGGCCTGCTTTTAAACCACCTTCTGAAGTATTCAGAAAAAGAGAAACATCTTGTTTTTTGTGTGGGGATTGTACTTTTGGTTTTAGGCCTGGCGTTTGCAATACACGTTAATATTCTTTTGGCTGTTATGACATTAGGTGTTATTATTACGAATTCTATTTCAAAAAAAGGCCGGGACGTTTTTAAATTACTTGAGGGCTTCACGCCGCCCATTTATGTTCTTTTCTTTGTTCTTGTGGGAGCAAAACTAAATATTAATTATATAACTTTACCTGTTTTTTTAATTTCTATTTTATATCTTGTCGGCAGAAGCGCAGGCAAGATGTATGGAGCAATGCTGGGTGCAAAGATATCTTCTGCGCCCAGGACGGTGCAGAAATATCTGCCGTTTTGTCTCTTTAGTCAAGCGGGTGTTGCCATCGGTTTATCTATTTTAGCAGGTAACTATTTTCCCGGTAACATCGGCAACGTATTAGTTGTCATCATCACCGCCACTGTTTTTGTCCTTGAAATTATCGGGCCCTCATTTGTGAAATTTGGGGTTACCCAAGCCGGCGAGGTTGGTTTAAATATTTCAGAAGAGGATTTTATCTATAAAATAAAAATTAAAGAAATAATAGACAAAAATCCACCGCTTTTATACGAAAATATGTCATTAGATGAAATTTTATCAATTTTCAGAAGTACCAGTAATTTATATTACCCTTTGGTAAATAACGAAAATAAATTAATCGGAATTATCAGCGTGGACAGCATCAGGAATATTCTGGAGGAATCCAAACAAAAGGGTTTAATTTTAGCAACAGACCTTCAAGAGCCGGTTAGAGCTGTTATTTCCAATGAGGCGACGCTTTCAGAGGCAAGAGACATCTTAAACAAATATAGTTTAGAATGTTTACCTGTTGTTACACCGAAAAATAAAGTCGCTGGATTTATAGAGAGAAGAATATTTGATAAATTGATTGCGACCAGAATTTTAGAATTACAAAAGCAGGCGGATATCCTCGAGGGAGATTGATGAAGAAAGTATACATGAAAACTTTCAACTGTCAGATGAACCAGGCGGATGTTATTGTTTTCAACATCTGCAGGGTTGCCCGTAGGGGAGGATTTCGCCCCCTTCCAATCCTATGGAAAGTAGGACAGGCGTCCCGCCTGTCTCTTTCGTCATACACGGGTCCCCTTACGGAGGGGTTACATCAATCGCTGGGATATAAGACGCCGGAAGCAATATACCAATGGACAGACTTCGCAGGATTGACGTCCGAGTCTTAATTTGCTATAATAAATATGTGATAAAAGAGATTTTCACCCGAGACGAAGGAAACCCGATCTTAAAACCAGCCGATTGGCCCTACCGCGTAAATTCAGTCTTCAATCCCGGCGCGGTGGAATTTAACGGCGAGACATTTCTGTTGGTTAGGGTTGAAGATATGAAAGGTTTTTCGCATTTAGCGGTCGCGAAAAGCCGTGATGGCCGGCAGGACTGGCGGATTGATACCGAACACCTTTTGTGCCCGGACGAAAATATCGGCGAGGAACGTTTTGGATTGGAGGACTCCCGCGTGGTTTGGTTGCCGGAGAGAAACGAATACGCAATTACTTATGTTTCTTTTTCCAGGGGT
>JAUSPJ010000191.1 GCA_030655795.1 Fidelibacterota bacterium
TTGAGATCATATTTTCTGCGTCGAATAAATGATTGAAGTCCGAATAAAATTAAAACCCCAATTACACTGACCGTAATTTCACGCTCGACCCGATAGATCTTAATGAACGATGGAACATGGTAAAATGTAGTATCAACAAAAAGGATAAACAGCGCCAAAAGAAGCGTAAGTAACATTAGAACCGCTGTTTTTATTGTGTGTTTCATCGCCGGATTAAAACCACTTTGAGACAATTAAAATGCCAGGAATTTTAAGTTTATTTCTCCTGTTAGAATCATTATGAATTGGACAAGCCTTCAGTATAAACTTAGCCATTAATTTACAACTATTTTTAAATTAATCATTAAAATGGAAGCTGTTCGATAAATCGAATAGGGAAAAATGAGAGTGCTATCGGGGATTATTATCCGAGTCAAGCGTAATGATTGAGGGTTTCCAGGATGCGGCTTGTGATTCGTCTATGTGAGCATAGGCAATGATAATTACCATATCACCCTTCTGAGCCAACCGTGCGGCGGCGCCATTAATGCCAATTTCCCGATCCCCTCGCTTCCCTTCTATGACGTATGTCTCAAATCGTGTGCCGGTATTTATATTCAGAACCTGGACTTTCTCATAAACATGAAGCCCGACTGCCTCTATGAGATCTTTGTCAATCGAGATGCTGCCTTCGTAATGCAAATCTGTTTGCGTGACAGTTGCGCGATGTATTTTAGATTTTAGGATTGTTATTAAACTCATTCAATTTCCTCGTTTAACCTTTTCATGGTTGAATTTAAAGATAATTCGACATCTTTTCAATAAGGATGTTACAGAATCCGGCATCTGCCGGACAAAAATATCGTTTGAGATTTGATTTGAATCATCTATCTTTAATTCTATGTTACATTCTCTGATCCAGTTTGATAAAACACTCTTTTATTTCATCAATCATGCCCTGGCAAATCCGGTATTTGACTGGTTCATGCCGTTCATTACCAATCAGTCGAACTGGATAATCCCCATCCTGATCCTGTGGCTTGGGATGCTGATCTTTGGAAAAAAGAGAGCCCGAATCGCAGTCATCCTTCTGCTATTGACAGTTGCCACAACCGATCCGGTTTGCTACCGGATTTTAAAACCAACATTTAAACGTATTCGCCCATCCCGTTCACTCGAAGATGTTCGTCTCCTGGTGAAGCGAGGCGGTAAATACGGATTTCCCTCAAATCATGCCGCGAATATTACCGGAGCAATGGCTATCCTGATTTATTTTTTTCGAAAATATAAATACTATTTTGCGACCATTGCCGGACTAATTTCATTCAGTCGCATATATGTGGGAGTACATTACCCTTTTGACGTGTTATTCGGCATATTCATCGGGGTCCTGTTTGCATTCATGTGGATAACATTTTGGATCATCCTATCCAATCACCTGGAAAAAAAACAAAAATTTTGCTTAACAATCTCAGAATAGTTAGATTACGGCGTTAGTAGAATGTTAAAGATGGAGTGAATCAATGCCAAGTCACAGAAAAAAAAGAAAATCTTTCCGGCTAACACAAGGCGCTAAGACCGGACTTTACATTCTTCTCAGTCTAATTGTATTCTACGTCATTCTTTTTCAAGTCTGGGACTGCCAGATTTAATTATATCAGTTGAAATAGTTAACCATCCCGATTTATCGGGATTGCAGTTCAACCCCGCCTGACAGAGAGAAACGGCGGGCAGGACTCAACACTCTACTGCACAAAACCTGTACCATGAATAATAACACCTTTCTCGTTGGACAAAATATTATAATGCGACCATTTAATCCGAATGATGCGCTACTATTTTGTCCGGGTGAAAACGATCCCGATGTCCGGGAGACCCTGTTTCTGGCATTTCCGGCTAATGTTGATCAGATTCGTGATCGGATCGTTGCACAGATAAATTCCGGAAATGCCGTACTCCTGACAATTGCTGATAAAGCCACGGACCAGGCAATCGGACAGACTGCTTTTTTCCGGATTGATCCGGTCAGCCGTTCAGCTATTTTTTATATCGCGCTCTTAGACAAATCCAAATGGTCGCGGGGACTCGGTACGGAAGCTACTCAGCTCATGGTTGAATACGGGTTTAACACACTGAATTTACATCGTATTCAGCTGCATGTTTTCATAGATAACCGCGCCGCTATACACATTTATGAGAAAATCGGGTTTAAAAAAGAAGGCATACTTCGGGAAGCCATGTATCATCACGGAAAATATTGTGATTTCCTGGTTATGGGGTGTTTGAAAAACGAGTGGCCCCAAACCAAAATCTAAATTTATGAAAAAAACCATAATTCTAATTTCTCTGTTATTTATGGCAAACTGCATAAAATCCAAACCTGATTCTATTCTTTTCTTTGGTGATTCAATCACTGAACTCGGTGTAAAACCCAACGGCTACGTTACACTGATTCGAAGTGAGTTGAACAGCCAATTCCCCAAACGGAACATTGAAATAATCGGAGCCGGTATCAGTGGTCAAAAAGTTCCCGATCTGGAAGCCCGGTTAAATTCTGATGTTCTATCGAAGCAGCCGGATATTGTTGCTATCTATATCGGCATTAATGATGTCTGGCGCTCCATCCTGCCAGGGCATACGGGAACATCAGCGGAGGATTTTGAGGCCGGCCTTCACCGAATCATCAAACAACTCAAGGCCATTAATGCAGACGTTGTTCTCTGCAGACCTTCAATTATCGGTGAGAAAAATGATAATAGTAATCCGCTGGATCAGCAACTGGATCAATATACAGAAATCAGCCGAAACGTCGCCAGTGAGGAAAACCTTATGCTGATCGATCTGCGTCGGGAATTCAAATCCTATCTATCAATTAATAATTCCGCCAATGCCGAAAAAGGGATCCTGACCTATGACGGCGTATATCTGAGCGACCGGGGAAATAAATTTGTTGCAGACGTGATGCTGAAGCAATTAATCAATATCATCCGTTAATTTTCTGATTCCGATCACATCTTAAAAAACCTTTATCAAATTTCTTGACTTGGATATTTTTTTATTTTAAATTCCTACCTGTTTAC
>JAUSPJ010000281.1 GCA_030655795.1 Fidelibacterota bacterium
TTGGATTTATCCCATTAAACGTCTTATAAGCCAATTCGTCCCAGCCAATTTTCGCAAAGGCCCAGATAGCCCATGTTGCAGCATGAGTATATACGCCACCGTTTTCACGGACGCCAGCAGCATAACGGGATAAATAACCGATATATTCATCCGGTTCGCTATAACCAGGATAAAGCAGCAAAGGTCCATTATTCCTCATTAAACGGTCTAACACAGATTTCATGGCTTTTTGACAGTAATCAGTTGGTGCACTATCGGCAATGACACTCCAGATCTGCGCATTCAGGTAAATCTCTCCTTCCCGGTTCGTTTTACTGCCAAATATTTCCCCATTGTCCTTGGTCCCCCGGATAAACCACTCTCCGTCCCAGCCCAATTCCAGCAATGATTTTCTTAAACGTGTCGCTTCCGATCGATACAGTTCCGCTTTTGACGGTTGCCCCAATCTCTTCAGTAAATCATCAAAACGGGTCAGGATATGATTCAGAAAATGGATCATCCAGAAGGATTCGCCCTTCATTTCAATGCCGGCGGCGCTGAGGCCATCATTCCAATCACCACTACCAATCAACGGTACACCTCTGCTGCTCATTCGTTCCAGGGCATAATCAATTGCACGGGTGCAATGCTCCAGTATCGTACCGCCCTTCGGATCGTCATAGTATTTTACATTTTGCGATAAAAAATTGAGATTGTCCGTCTCTTCAAGATAACTCAGCGTCACAAACGGAAGCCATAAAAAATCATCGGAAAAATTCGAATCAAGTCCACTGTCCGTTATCGGATGCCACCAGTGCAGAGCATGTCCATCTTTGAACTGGTGTTCGGCATGCAGACAAATCTGTTTGGCTGTCAGTTCCGGATTGATGGGTAGAAATACCTGGCTGTCCTGCAATTGATCTCGATAACCATATGCCCCACTCTGCTGATAATAGGCGGTTCTCGCCCATAATCTCCCGGAAATTGCCTGGTATTTTAACCATTTATTGACCAGCAGATTCAGTGATTCATCCGGTGTCGTTACTTCGGTTTTTTTAAAGGTATCATCCCAAAATTCGCGAACTTGCTTCAACGACTCATCCACAGATTCTGAGTCCTTAAATTCTGAACGGATTTTATCCAGTTCTCCAAGATTTTCTACCAATCCGAACAGATAATGCGTCCTGATACCTTGCTTCGCTTCAATTGTCAAGTGCATGCCTGTCCCGGCAATCGCATCATAAAAAGCGCCCTGCTGATTTTGCATTGGTGAATTATTGAGAACAGCCGGATTTTGAAGGGTACCAAATTGACCGATAAAGGTATCTTTATCAAACTCAAACTGTAAAAAAGGTCTGTCAGACGTCAGAAATCCGATATAAGGATAACTGGTATTCCAATGTCCACGACCCTTTACGGCAATATCCCAGATGCGTTTCGTGGCCAGCGCGGCATTTCGCTCTTTATCCATCCGGGTCTGTATAAAAGTTTTATGAAATTCCCGGTGATGATCGCTACTGGAACCGAGACACCACTCGAGATAGGTTATCAAAGTTATTTGGCGTGTTTTTCCGGAGAGATTTTCAATGCGGAGATCCCATATTTCCAGTGATTTATCAAGCGGTATAAAAATCGTAAATACCGAGCGAATTCCTTTGTATTCAGCCGTAAACCGGGAATATCCGAATCCATGGTCACATCGATAATAATCCAGTTCAGTACGCGAAGGAAGCCAGGTCGGATTCCAGACATCGCCACTTTCATTATCTTTGAAGTAAATATACTTTCCCCAGTTATCCTGAACCAGATCCTGATGCCAGCGGTTTAGACGATTATACTCCGAATGCTCCAGCCAGCTAAATCCACCTCCGGTCTGAGAAATTGTCAATCCGTAATGACCATTGGAAAGGACATTTATCCAGGGCTTGGGAGTACGCGGTGTTTTAATAATATATTCATTCCCATCTTCCGAAAAATAACCGTATTTCGTCTCAAACTTCTTCATATTTTCTGAAAATCACCTTCTTAAAATTCAATTTCAATATCTACTCGCTGCACAGCCTGCAATCGGCCAAAATCGGCATAGCCGTAATTTATAATCAAGTAAGAGTCTATTAATTTGTATCGGAGACCGGCGCCAAATGTCAGCCCCTGTTCGGCGTTTTGCTGAAACAACGCCTGATAACCGGTACGGAGATAAAGCATGCGATTCAATCCCCACTCAATCCCGAGATTTACCTGTTCGTTATTGTCGTTGGGATGAATAGCATCGATCTCAGCCACAATGTCGCCAATTGGAAATTCCGGGTAATTCACTGCCAATCCAATTCGAAATATTAACGGTAAATCCCAACTACTCGTCTCATAATATGCTGGAATATATTCATTATCGCCTGATTCATTAATATCCTGATCGTAATAGATACGTAAATCTTTCCCTGTGAATTGCATTTTATCGCCAAAATTTGAGACTGAAACACCGATTAATAAACGATCATTATCGGTTCGATACAGACTGCCGAAATCAAAGGCGATACTGGTCGCATCACAATGCCAGATGCTTTCGCGGACATATTTGCCGTGAAATCCGACACTGAAAAAGTTCGTCAATTTTTTGGCATATGCTATTCCAACCGCCAGATTTCCTGCGGTAAATTGTTCCCCGGTACCTTCAGGCAGTTCCACGGTCCGTACATCCATCATGCCCATGGAGAAAGAATTGAAGGAGAATCCCAGGGTTCCGAAATTACCCATCGGCATCACTAAACTGGAGTAAGCCAGTTCGGTATCTAAAAACCAGTCGGTATAAGAGACTAACACTCGTCGGCTTTGCGAACCGGCAATCACCGCCGGATTCCAGAACAAGGCCGAAGCGTCGTTCACCGATGCCGTTCCGGCTCCGCCCATGCCCATACTGCGGGCGCCGACACCG
>JAUSPJ010000284.1 GCA_030655795.1 Fidelibacterota bacterium
CCTATCCGGCCGATCCCGGCGAATACGATTATTCCAAATATATTGCAACAATTTCAATTATAAAAAATAGCAGGGTAAAATTATGCGAACAAAAACAGTAATTGTGATCATGGTCATCTTTATGCTGAATCTGGCATTTTCGGCAATGCCCGATCTGGTCTGTTCAAATTGTAAACAGTTGAATGACTTTTCCGGTAAATTCTGCAGTAAATGTGGTGAATCACTGGATGATGAATACGAAGCATGGTTAATTCAAAAAAATGAGCAACAATTTCATGAGGATAAGTTCATCTCCGGGCGCGTTGACCCGCCCAGACTTTTTACGATTCCAACCGCAAGAGTTCTCGGCTCAAAAGACATCAGCCTGATGGGCGGCGGCGCCTTTGGTGTTGCCGTACAGCAGTCGTTTCTTGGTACGGTTGGAATGGGATTGGGAAATATCGCTGAAGTAGAATTCAGTACAGTCGGTCTAATAAACAACATTTCTCAAGGCTCTCCTTCTGTTTCCACCTCAGCATTTAAAATCCAACTGATTCCGGAAGATCTGTTCGGTCTGAGTTTTTTCCCTACATTAGCTATTTCTATCCGAAGCTCAGCCGATTGGAAAGATGTTAGAAGCGATTGGCGAGCGTTAAACTCCAATAAAGCTTTTTACGCTTACAACGGAGCTACCCAAAGAGATGAATGTGCGGTGAGTTCAGTAGGATATAATACACGATTTACAATAATGTATGGAGTCGCTACATTTCCGTTAGGTCCGGTAAAAATTCATTCCGGTCTGACATTAACCGATATTCGCGTTAAAGATATGGCTGTTGTTTATATCTGGCAGGAAGATAATGATGTTCCGGAAGAAAGACAGAAAAATCTGATTGGTGGTTTTGCAGGGTTTGAGATCGAATATAATCCACAAACAAAACTGATGGTTGAAATAAAAACAGATTCCAAACACGAATATAATATGGAGACAAAAGAAATTGAGGTTTCCCATACCCATGTTGCCATAGCTGGAGTTAGATTCTTCTTTACAAAATGGCTTTCGATAGATACCGGTGTTTTGTATCAGGCTAATTACAAAGGAATTGCTGACTCTCAGATTAAACTGGGTTTGAATCTTTTTATGCCTACAGGAAGTATACCTGAATACATTAAAACATCTGTAAAACAAAAAATAAGCAAGGAGTAATGGCAATGCAGAAACTATTAAATTTTCTAATCGTAGCAACAATTTGCATAATGTCTATTAATTGTTCGGATAGTTCTACAAACCCGGATGCCGATAGCAAATTAAGAATTATCCGCGATTTAACCCATTCTGAAATTGAATTAAAAGAATCAAGTAATCAATTCGGACTGAAATTGTTCGGAAAAATCGTTGAAACCGAACAAAATAAAAACATTTTTATTTCACCACTCAGCGTCTCAATGGCTCTTGGAATGACATATAATGGTGCGGATAGCACTACATTGGAAGCAATGCACGAAACCCTTGAATACGGAGATTTGACTATTCAGGAGGTGAATGAATCTTACCAGAGTTTAATTAAACTTTTAACCGAACTCGATCCAAAGGTAATTTTCGATATTGCAAATTCAATCTGGTACCGGGAAGGATTTCCGGTAGAAAATGATTTTCTGACAACTAATCAGACTTACTTTGATGCAATCGTAGAAGCTCTTGACTTCAGCCGGAGTGATGCAGCCGACATAATCAATGCCTGGGTAAATGAAAATACAAATGGAAAAATCAAGGAAATTGTCGATTCGCCGATCGATCCACTCACCATTATGTTTTTGATCAATGCAATTTACTTTAAAGGCACATGGACTTATGAATTCGATGAGGAAAATACTACCGATGACGTTTTCTATCTTCCGGATGGCTCGGAAAAAGAATGCAAAATGATGAGTCATAAATGCGATCATAATTATTTTGAAAACGAGCAGTTTCAGGCAATCGATCTACCGTATGGCGACGCCGGTTTCAGCATGACAATTCTACTCCCAAAACCGGAAGTTAATATCGATTCACTAATCGCTCAGACAAATAATGAAACCTGGAATTCCTGGCTCGGCAGCTTTTCAGAACGGGAAGTGAATCTTTTTTTACCGAAGTTCAAACTCGAATATGAAATATCGCTAAATGACGTACTATCCGCACTTGGAATGTCTATCGCCTTTGATCCAGGTCAAGCAGATTTCACAAAGATTAATACAAACGGCAATTTATATATCAGCGAAGTTAAACATAAAACGTTCGTCAAGGTCAACGAGGAAGGCACCGAAGCTGCTGCTGTCACATCGGTCGAAATCTCGTTTACTTCAGTTGGTGAAACAGGTATTACAATGCGTATAAATCGTCCTTTTGTTTTTGCAATCAGAGAAAACCATTCCGGGACGATACTTTTCTTAGGGAAGATTGTTGAACCGGTATGGGAAGATTAAAAAAACCAATTTTCAGCGGAGCCAAATTGGTTTTAAATATTATTAAAAAAGGAGCGATACCATGAAACGCTCTTCAAATTTATACTGCCATGTTTTACCTCTGGAAATCATAGCTATTTCATTAATTCTATTGCCTGCAGCTCT
>JAUSPJ010000285.1 GCA_030655795.1 Fidelibacterota bacterium
AACAGTTAGTGTTTGGGAGTTTTTATATTCTGTATCAAATCATCTACCAGATTCTGGCGATCTCATCAGGGTTTCTGTAGAGAGTCTGATCTTCAGTAACGTTAAAAGCTGTATGAAATTCTGGTAAGTTTGAAACAGGCCCATTCGTACGGTATTTCGCCGGTGAATGGACGTCAGTTTTTAAGCGTAAGAGTTGGTTTTCCCGGCGGATATTACTTCTCCACACCTGCGCCCAGGAGAGATAAAAACGCTGTTCCGGTGTAACTCCGTCAATTTCAGGCTTGGCCGGGTTTTTCTGCATCGCAATCTGCAACGCCGCAAAAGCAATTGTCAGTCCGCCCAGATCAGCAATATTCTCGCCGAGAGTCAATTTACCATTAATCTTAAAAGTATCAATGACGGTATAATTATCAGCCTGTCCAATTACTAATTTTGTCCGTTCATTAAACTTTTCTTCGTCCACTTTGGTCCACCAGTCGTTCAGGTTACCGTTTTTATCATACTGTCGGCCTTGATCGTCAAAGCCATGAGTCATTTCGTGTCCGATGACGGCCCCAATGGCGCCATAATTTACCGGATCATCGGCTTTAAAATTAAAAAAAGGCGCTTGCAGAATCGCTGCCGGAAAGACAATTTCATTAACGCCGGGATTATAGTAAGCATTTACCGTTTGCGGCGACATGTACCATTCATTAATGTCAACCGGTTTGTTGATCTTCTTTAAAGTCCTATGGACTTCAAACACGTTGGCATTCAGGATATTAATGACGTAGGAATCACGATTTATTTCCAGAGCAGAATAATCCAGCCACTTCTCAGGATAGCCGATTTTAATCCGAAACGCATCCAGTTTCTCTAATGCTTTTGCTTTGGTAGCATCACTCATCCAGTCAAGATATTTAATGCGTTCCGCATAAGCGTGTTTGAGATTATAGACGAGATCCAGCGCTCGTTCTTTTGCTTCGGGAGGAAAGTATTTCTCCACATATATTTGACCGACGGCTTCTCCCAGTGACTGACTGTTTGTGTTCAGCACTCTTTTCCAGCGGGGCTGCAACTTCTGTGTGCCGGATAAAAATTTTTCATAAAAATCGAAGTTGGCATTTTCGAAATCAGAGCTCAGATATGCGGCTGTTTCATTGACCAGATGCCAGCGCAAATAGGTTTTCCAGTCATTCACCGGAACCTGACGAACCATTGCACTGATTTCCTTAAAGAATTTAGGCTGGGCAATATTTAATGTGCCCGTAGGATCGACGCCCATTTGATTCAAATATCCGACCCAATCGTATTGAACGGACATGCGCTGGAATTCCTGCAGGGACACGGGATTATAGATAGCCTTTGGATTCCGCTGTTCAACGCGGGTCATGGAGGATTTAGCCAGGCGGGTTTCGATTTTCATGACGGTTTCGGCATTCGCCTTTGCCAATTCTTCGGAATCGCCGGTCAATTGAAACATCCGTTGCAGGTGCGCTTTATATTCTCTGCGAATCTCATCGGATTGCGGACCGGTATCGGTATAATAATCGCGATCGGGCAGGCCAAGACCACTCTGGTAAAACCAGCCAATGTTCATTTCACTATTTTTAAAATCCTGTTCCGCAAAAAAGGAGAACAGGGGAGTGATATTCATTTTATGAAAAAATGCGATTGTATTTTGAACATCGTTTAAAGATTTGATTGCTTCAATCCGATCCAGAAATGGTTTAATTGGTATGAGACCATCTTGTTCAATTTTTTCGGTATTCATTCCACTGGCATAAAAATCACCAATCTTTTGAATGTTGGAACCTTTTACAGCATTTTCATTTTTTGCGGCGTTTTCCATCACAGTTCGCAAATCTTTGAGGTTTTTTTCACGCAACTCTTCGAAAGCACCGTACCGGCTATAATCATCGGGAACGGGATTTTTCTTTAACCAGGTACCGTTGGCAAACTGATAAAAATCATCGCCCGGACTGACGCTGGCGTCCATGTTCGCAGGATCAATGGCCTTTAGTTGTGTAAATTCGCTCTGGCTGCAACTCTTTACCAGAAACAGACATAGCAGGCATGGGACAATGTATTTCATCGTTAATCCTTTCTATTCAACTATCTTAATTAGATATAGTCGGCTAAAATTAGATAATTTTATCAAACTGCAAAGTTAAAAATAAAAAAAGCCGGCTAAAAAACCGGCTTTTTTGTTTTAGAAACGATCGGCTTACTTGATCTTGATAGCGATGTTTTTCGAAATTGATTCTTTCAGTTTCGGAATAGTAACAATCAATACACCATCTTTGAATTCTGCCGTGATATTTTCCTGATCTGAAATCTCCGGCAATCTGAACGAACGCTGAAAAGAACCATAGACACATTCGGTTCGGTGGTAATTTTCATTCTCAGTTTTCTTTTCCTGATTCTTTTCACCGGATATCGTCAGCATGTTGTCGCTGATATTCATTTTAATATCCTCTTTCTTTATTCCCGGCAGTTCGGCGGAAATCAGGTATTCTTTTTCCTTCTCAGTAATATCGACAGCCGGTGAAAAAGCAGTCAATGATGTTTCTTCTTCGTCGCCTGTGTTAAAGAACGAGTCAAATAAGCGGTCAAATTCATTTCTAAAACTTAGTGGTGATCTGGGAGTCCATCTTACGAGCGTCATAATACACCTCCTTATTTTTGGGTTTTGATGGTCTCGTAAAAAGACCTGAAGCTGTCATTCTGAGGCAGCGAAGCAACGAAGAATCTCGTCGATAATTGGCTGAGATTCTTCATTCGTACCTCATTCAGAATGACATGATTTACACTTTTTACGAAACCATCAAAGAAGAAATACAAGAGATATAAAGACAATAAAGGATTCTAAAAAATTGTCTGATACACATCCAGCGGCGGAGAAATTCCAGATATTGATGCTTCAAAAAGCAGGCGTTGCTAAAAGAGCGTCAATGACGATATCTCTTTCTGAGACTGTGATAAGACTTGCACGGCGGGCAATCTCAAGAGCCAATCCGGGATTAAACGAAGAAGAGGTAAATTTAATTTTTGTAGCAAACAATTATGGCAGTGATTTAGCGAAACGTCTTTCCAATTATTTGAATCAGACCCGCCTGACTTCGTCTTTCGGGCAGGGGCGTAAATGAAAAATCCGGATATTTTAGCGGCAATTGAGTCTGTTGTAAAAGCATTTGTAAAATATGAATATATAAATATGAACTATAAAGAAAAGTGTATGAAGGAGTTGCGATGGAGAAATTGATTTTTGATTATTCTTCAAAAGGTAAAATTGGCGTTTCACTACCTGTAAAATATGCCGAAGAAAAAGCTATTAAGGAATATCTTCCGGAATCGCTATTACGGAAATCGGCTCTTAATCTGCCGGAGGTCAGTGAACCTGAAGTTGTCCGGCATTTTACGAATCTATCGACGATGAACCACCATGTGGATAAAGGATTTTATCCCCTGGGTTCCTGTACGATGAAGTATAATCCGAAAATCAATGACAAAATCGCCGGCTTCCCGGGATTTGCCGATATTCACCCGCTGCAACCGGAATCTAGCGTTCAGGGTGCCCTGGAAATGATGTACGATCTTGAGAAGATGTTGTGCGCATTAACGGGAATGCACGCCGCGACCTTGCAACCGGCGGCCGGTTCGCATGGTGAACTGACCGGTGTCATGATTATTAAAAAATATCATGAAGCGAAAGGTGAAAAGCGGAAGTATATCCTGATTCCCGATTCGGCACATGGTACTAACCCATCCAGCGCCTACTCTGCAAATTTCGAAACGATGTCATTGAAGTCCAACAAAAAGGGCTGTATAGACATTAATGATCTCAAAGAAAAAATGTCAAAGGATGTCGCCGGTTTGATGATCACCAACCCCAATACTTTGGGTCTTTTTGAAGAAGAAGTTGAACAAATTGTGGATATTGTTCATCAGTATGACGGGATCGTTTACATGGACGGCGCCAATCTGAACGCT
>JAUSPJ010000289.1 GCA_030655795.1 Fidelibacterota bacterium
GACAGTGTGTTCAGGGTAAGGTAACTCAACAATACCATAATCAAACAGATGGTGATAGCTGTTTTGAATAAATTCACCATCGGTTTGAATGCAGGTATGCCACCTGCGACCACAGACAGGTGGTGACAAAATTATCTGAGCCGACTTTAATGATGTTTTTAAAAAAATTCGGGTAGATAAAATTATCGTTCCAGTAACCGAAAGTAGTTTGACAATTATTATAATTAAATGGCTGGACGTGGGCAACGGGCACAGAATAAACAGGCATATTATCAGGACTTGTTTTTTCGACCGAAGAATGCACACCGATATAGTGTTTTTAATGTTTTAAAGTTCATCGAAATTGCTTTTATCGACATAGCAGACCGGGCAAATCCAGTCGCCGGGCAGATCTTCGAAAGGGGTTCCCGGAGGGGTTCCGCTTTCAGGATCACCTGCTACGGGATCGTATATATAGCCGCAGTTGGTACAAATATATTTATCCGTGGATTACCCCTTTATTCTAAGGTAAAATATTTGGCTTGTGGACGGTGAACGACGAAAGCCGAGGTGGTTTGTTCGGGAACCATTTGAAAGCTGTCTGTTGCAGAAACACCGATTTGCAGGGAATCCAGCAAGGACAGGATTTTATTGTTTTCGGATAAATCCGGACAGGCCGGGTATCCAAAGGAGTAGCGGGAGCCGCGGTATTTCTGAACGACAAAATCATCTATTCCGGCGCCGTCCTCTTCGGTAATTTTTAATTCCATCCGAATTTGCTGGTGCCAATATTCGGCTAATGCTTCAGTGGCCTCGACACTCAGTCCATGGAAAAGCAGATAGTCCTTGTAATGATTTTCGCGGTACAAACGCCGGGCTTCTTTGTGTGCTTCATGACCGACAGTCGCAATCTGGAAGGCGATGATGTCTCTTTTTCCGGAGTTTAGAGGCAGGAAAAAATCTACGATCGAGCGATAAGGTTCTTTTTGCTGGCGGGGAAAATGCAACCGTTCAATTTCCACTTCGGAATTTGGCTCGAATATAATTAATTCTTCGCCGACGCTGTTACATGGGAAATAGCCGTATGCAATCTGTGGGATCAGTAGCTTTTCGTCTTTACAGCGCTGCTTCAAAGTATCAAATTCGGGACGTACGCGTGTTTCAATTAATTCGTCGTATTCTTCGCGGGACAATTTTCCACGCCGATATCCCCAGCGTCCCCGAAAGAGCGCCGATTCCGTTAAAAATGAGAAAACAGTATCCAGGTCTATATCTGTAACATATTTTACGCCCCAGAAAGGCGGCCTTGGAATATTAATATCGCGTCGCAATTCTTTGCGCTGAACAACCGTTTTCCGCCGGTTTCTTTTTTTCTTTTTCCTTTTTCCGGTTTCCTTATCCGGTTTCAGCGCAGACCAGTTTTTTTCTTTTATAAGGCTCATTGTGTCCAGCCCGGCAAAGGCGTCGGGGCAATAAAAAACGGGTCCATCGGAAATGGGTGCGCATATTTCATCCACAAATCCGCGGGTCAATGCCGCGCCACCCAACAAAACCGGAATGTCGATATTGCGCTGTTTCATCAATTCCAGGTTTTCTTTCATCACCGTTGTGGATTTGACCAACAAGCCGCTCATTCCAATCGCATCTGCCTGAACCTCGCGAGCTTTCTGAAGCATGGTTTCAATTTCACACTTGATACCAAGATTATACACTTTGTAGCCGTTGTTGCTCAGGATAATATCCACCAGATTTTTGCCGATATCGTGAACGTCACCCCGGACGGTTGCTAATACAATACTCGTTTGAACCGCTGTATCGGACTTTTCGAGAAAGGGCTCCAGTTTACCGACTGCAAATTTCATTACTTCGGCGGATTGCAGAACAAAGGGCAGCTGCATTTTTCCGGAGCCGAACAGATCACCAACGATTTTCATCGCCTGGATCAGCCAGCCGTTAATAATGTCAATAGCTCTGGTATTTTCGAGAGCTTCGGTAAGCAGTTTTTCCAGACCGACGCGATTTCCCTGAATTATGCGCTGTTTAATTTTTTCATCGATGGGAGTCGTATCGTCCTCAACGGATTCTGCTTTTTGAACGCCGGCCTTTTTATCGAAATGATCAATAATTGTAAATAGAGCATTAGAATAGCGATTATAGATCAGATCAAGACAGATGTCAATATCCTTCTGATCGATTTTATAGAGCGGCATGATTTTTTGAACATTGACAATAGCGAGATCTAAGCCGAAGTTGATCGCCTCATTCAGAAATACGGAATTGAGAATTTCACGGGAACCGGGATGCAGTCCGAAGGAAATATTGGAAACCCCCAGAATTGTATATACTCCAGGCAATTCATTTTTGATGGCCTTGATTCCCGCAATCGTATTTTTACCGGCCTCTTTGAGGGACTCATCACCGCTGCCCAGTGTGAAGGTCAGCGTATCGAATATTAAATCCTGGGGGCGCAGTCCGTTTTGATTGACGGCAATGTCATAAATCCGTTTCGCGATGGCGACCTTTTTAGCGACGTCGTGAGCCATGCCGCTTTCATCGATAGTCAGCGCAATGACAGCTGCCCCGAAGCGCTTTGCCAGGCGACAGACCTGTTGAGAGCGTTCTTCACCGTCTTCCAGGTTGATGGAATTAATAACGGCCCGCCCGCCGATCAGTTTCAGAGCGTTTTCGATTACTGAAACATCTGTGGAATCGATAAAAATCGGCAAATTTACCTGTCGGACAATCCGGGTTACAGACTCGTGCATATCCGCAATTTCATCCCGTCCGGTATAGGCTACGCAGAGATCCAAACCGTGGGCGCCGGTCATTTCCTGCTGTTTGGAAATGTTGACGATGCAATCCCAGTCATTCACCAGCAGGCACTCGCGGAATTTCTTACTGCCGTTCGTGTTGGATCGTTCGCCGACGAAAAATGGCGCCGGGTCCTGGTGCAGATCCTGGGCGGAAAAAAGCGAAGCGACGGCCGGTCTCATGACAGGATTTCTTTTTGCTGCATTTAACGCAGGAAATTTGGCCGCCAAAGCGCGGATAAATGCCGGTGTAGTGCCACAACAACCGCCAACGATCTGAACGCCATATTTTTCAATGAAACTGGATAAAACGGTCACGTATTCTTCAACCGAAAGTGTATATACCATTTCGCCGTTGATCATTTGCGGTAGACCGGCATTTGGCTGTACAAGAACCGGCCCTGGAAAGGATTGACAAATCTGTTTGACATAGGGCCGCATCTGTTCCGGGCCGGTGGCGCAATTAATGCCGATGATATCAATCTGAAACGGTTCCAGAATCGCCATCGCCGCAGCGATATCGGTGCCGATTAGCATCGTGCCGGTGGTTTCGATAGTAATTGAAACAATGCGGGGAATTTTCAGATTGGCGGATTTTAGCTCGTCATCCACGGCAGTGAGCGCCGCCTTGATCTGTAGCGGGTCCTGACAAGTTTCAATGATGAACATATCCACGCCGCCCTGAATCAAACCACGCGCCTGAAGGATATAGGACAGATACATGGTATCAAAATCGGTTTGCCCCAGGGAAATCAGTTTGGTTCCGGGACCCATGGAACCGGCGACAAAACGAGGTTTGTTCAGGGTGGAATATTTTTGAGTGACGGCTTTTGCGCGGGCGGCGGCGACATGATTGATTTCGACCACCCGGTCACCGAGATCAAATTCCGATAATACAATTTTATTGCCGCCGAAAGTATTGGTTTCGATGACGTCGGAACCGGCGGCCAGATAGTTTTCATGGATTTGTTGAATTTTATCCGGGATTGTGAGGTTTAATACTTCGGAACAGCCATTGCGGCCATCCCAATCGGCGTCACTCGGGTTAAGGTCGTGTATCTGGGTGCCCATGGCCCCGTCGAAAAGTACTAATCCCTGTTTTATTCTATCTGAAAATTCCAATATTGCTCCAGTATTATTGAATATTAGAAAATATAGAAAGTCCCGGTGGAAAGCAAAGAGTAAAAGCATAAATTTATCACCACAAAGCAATTTGTCTTGGTAAATTAGGCGCGCCTAACTAATTTAGGGGCGCATGAAAGGGAGGGCGCATGGCCCAGGTTATATTATCGGAAAGCCAGCAGGATTACCTGAAAATTGTTCTGGAT
>JAUSPJ010000292.1 GCA_030655795.1 Fidelibacterota bacterium
CATAGGTCTTTCCGGGATAATAAAGTCTGTCTTTATGCTCGTTTCAATCAGTTTTTGCTATGGGTTCGCAGAATTAACCACATCCAGAAGAATATAATCCTCACGCTTATTGACTTTTGAATAGTAATAATATTTATGAGGTTGCCTATAAAATAATTAGGTTTTTTTACCATAGTCACGATTAACAGTAATTGCAGAATAAACGAAATATATTAATTAAATTTGAATCAAAGAACAAATTAAGATTATTACTGATTTTCTGTGGCAACTAAAAATATTTTGG
The DNA here is from genome assembly GCA_030655795.1 of Fidelibacterota bacterium. Taxonomy (GTDB): domain Bacteria; phylum Fidelibacterota; class UBA2242; order UBA2242; family UBA2242; genus B118-G9. The sequence goes on from JAUSPJ010000292.1 coordinate 284, forward strand.
ATATCATACTGCCATCTATTTTTTATTTCTCTCGTTCAGTGGTCGCTCCAGGACGAATAAAAATGAAAGTGGCTAAATGAAAAAATATCTGCGACGCACAATTCCTTAGTTAGAAATAATCTCGTAATCGATTACTTATCGGCTTTTCCTTGACAATTATCCCTGCTTTAATTAGTTTCAACGCACTTTTTTGAAATGTATGTCAAATATAGAAACACAGGAGGGTTAGTTGGCTACAAAAGAGTTTAAACCATTTGTTTCAGCAGCAACCGAAATGAAGGAATTTACCCTGAAAGCCTTGCTTCTGGGATTAATTCTTGCGGTAATACTGGGCGCAGCAAACGCTTATCTGGGTCTGAAAGCCGGAATGACGATTGCAGCTACCTATCCGGCAGCCGTTATCGGAATGGCTGTTCTAAAACTTTTCAAAGGCACAGTCCTGGAAGAGAATTTTGTCCGTACCGTCGGTTCGATTGGCGAATCCATCGCCGCCGGCGCTATTTTTACAATCCCGGCGTTTTTCATCGCGGGAATCTGGCCGGAATTTTTCACGGTCGGCAATTTTTTAACATCAACTGCAATCATGATCGTTGGCGGTGTCTTGGGAATTATGTTTGTTGCCCTGCTCCGCCGGGTTATGGTCGAAGACGCTGAACTGCCGTTCCCCGAATCCCGGGCGGCCGCTGAAATTCATAAAACCGGACGCTTCGGCGGGACCGGTTCAAAATTCCTCTTCGGCGCTATGGGAATGGGAGCATTGATCCAGATGCTGGGTCAGTTCAAACTGTTCGCGACCCGCTGGGAGCATTTTGTTCAGTTTGCATCGAAAAAAATCGCGATCGGCAGCTCCGGTACAGCCACTGTTAAAGGCGGACTGCTGCTCAGTTCACCCGGTGTCAGTCCGGCATATATGGGCGTTGGATATATTATCGGCCCAAAACTGGCTTCCCTGAATTTCAGCGGTGGTCTGATTGCCTGGGGCTTGCTGGTACCGATTATTACCTACTTTATCGGTCCAAGCTTAATCGCCACCGGCGCTGTAGATGACCATGCGACCTGGACTACTATGGCCATTAACGTCTGGCGTAATATCGTTCGCCCGATGGCCATCGGCGGAATGCTCGTGGGCGCCGGATATACGCTTTTTAATATGCGTAAGAGTCTGGCAACCGGTATCGCTCGTTCGATCAGCGACGTCAAAAAAGCGGCTACCGGTGAAGTCACTACCGAACGCACCAATAAGGACATCAGTTTCCAGTGGATTATGGTTGGAATAATATTCGCCGCTGTAGCGACATTTCTAATCACCTGGCTGGTTTTTAAAACATCATTTTTTGTTGCGATTGTGGCATCATTGGTAATGATTATTGCCGGGTTCTTTTTTGCAGCGGTTTCCGGCTACCTGGTCGGTATTATCGGCTCCAGCAATAATCCGATCAGCGGACTCACGCTTTCAACACTTGTCATTACGGCGCTGCTGATGGTTGCTCTTGGTGTCAAGGGAAATGCAGGAATCGCCGCCGTGCTGGGCGTTGCTGCGATTGTGTGCGTTGCCGCCGCCGTTGCCGGTGAAATGCTTCAGGACCTGAAAGCCGGTCATATATTAGGCGGTACTCCCTGGAAAATGGAACTTGGTGACATCATCGGTGTGGTGATTGCGGGTTTAGTCATGTTTATTCCGCTTGTAATCCTGAACCAGGGCGATATTGCCACCGGATTAAAAGAAGGCTATGTTGGTGGTTTCGGCAGTCAGAATCTCCCGGCGCCGCAGGCCGGTCTGATGGCCATGCTGTCAAAAGGTATCGTCGGCGGTGAAATGGCCTGGCCGCTGATCATCGTCGGAATGCTGATGGGCTTTGGCTTTATTCTCATGCAGGTAAAAAGCCCGATGCTGGTCAGTGTCGGTATGTATCTGCCGCTGGAAACAACCTTCGCGATTTTCATTGGCGGTCTGACCAAAGGCATCGTCGAAATGATTACAAAAAAACGAAAATTAAATGAAAATCAGGTCGCCAGAATAGATAATGTCGGAGTTCTGCTGGCTGCCGGATTAATCGCCGGTGAAGCCCTGGTAGGACTGTTTTTTGCGACGCTGGCATTCTTCGAAATCAATGTGTTTCAGATTTTTAAGAACCCGTCATTTATAGTCAGTCTCGGCGTATTTGCCGTTATCATTTACACATTGGTACAGATACCGCTGAAGAACGCCGGCAGGCCGGATGAACCGGCGCCGCCATCAGCCGCTCACTAACAGACGAAAGTACGATATTGGATAAAAAGCACAGGGGCGAGGAAGAAATGATCAATATGTATGACATTGTTCCCCGCCCTTGTGTTGATTTTGAGACTGGTTCCGAGGGAAAAATCACTCTTCTCAAACCGAAATTTAAAGGCGCTTTTGCACTGAAGCATTTATCACCTTTCGTGAAACATAAGAATTACAAAATCCATCTTGACGATATTGGCGCGGCTGTCTGGAAACAGATAGATAGTAGAAAAAATGCCGGCATTATCGCTGAGGAAATTGAAAAAGAGTTTGGTGAAAAAGTCAGTCCTGTTTTTGAACGGGTCGGGGCATTTCTTCAGCAATTAAAAACAGCAAAATTTATTGAGTATTGACCATGAATGTTAAAATTACCGAAGATTTCATCCGCGAGCTGCCCAAAACAGAACTGCATTGCCATCTGGACGGTTCGTTGCGTCTGAATACAATTCTCGACTTGGCCGAAAAAAATAAAGTCGATCTGCCCTCCCGCGATCCGGACACGTTGCGAAAAGCGGTCACGGTGCAAAGTAATGGTATTACTCTGCCGGAATACATTAAAAAATTTGATCTTACCCTTAAAGTCCTGCAGACTCCCGAATCGTTGACCAGAACCGCTTTCGAACTGGCTGAAGACTGTT
>JAUSPJ010000293.1 GCA_030655795.1 Fidelibacterota bacterium
ACCCCGCTCTCATGAGTGGGGTTTCTTATTCATTTTCACTAATCACTATAGAGGAATTTATGAAGATTTATACAACAAATGCAGCAAGTTTTTTAAGCCGATGGACGCATTTCGTCGGTGTCTCGCTAAGAACGGGACTGACCACTGTATTACCCTTATTTCTTTTAATAGCGGGTTGTACAAAAGATGTAACAGGTCCAACATCAATAGTTATACCTCTTCAAACTACCGTGCAGGCAACGGTCAACCTTCGCTCAACCGCAGGTTTTGTGATTCTTGCCGGTTCGTTAATTTCCAACATTCCAACATCTGCCATTACCGGAGATATCGGATTGAGTCCGGCTGCCGGCAGTAATATCACCGGATTTGGTGGAGAGGAAGTAACTGGGACAATCTACACGGTCGATGCTTCCGGTCCCGCAGGTTCAGTTCCTGATGCTACTGGGCTCACTACGGCCAAGGGCTATCTAACGACAGCGTATAACGATGCCGCTGGACGCACAACAACAGATATGGTACTTCTTGACGGAAATATCGGCGGACTGACACTCACACCCGGGCTCTATAACTCGAGTGGATCACTTGAAATATCGTCAGGTGATCTCACCTTCGATGCCAAGGGGGATGCACCTGCTGTTTTCATTCTGCAGATGGCATCCACATTGAACACAACATCGGGTCGCCAGATTATTTTGAGCGGCGGTGTAAAGGCTTCGAACATTTTTTGGCAGGTTGGCACTTCAGCGACTCTTGGAACGACCTCGGTCTTCAAAGGAACAATAATGGCTGATCAATCAATCTCGCTGAATACCGGTGCAACAGTTGAAGGCAGATTGTTAGCACGCATTGCCGCGGTAACTTTAGCCGGCAATACTGTTGTAAAACCTACTCTATAAAATAGTTAGACTAAAGTCCAAATCAAAGAATGAACACTGAAACCCCGCTCTCATGAGTGGGGTTTCTTATTCATTTTCACTAATCACTATAGAGGAATTTATGAAGATTTATACAACAAATGCAGCAAGTTTTTTAAGCTGATGGGCGCACTTCCTCGGAGCGATGCTGACGGTTGCTTTGATGGTGCCTGCCGCCATCGCTGACGGTCCAGATGCAGTAAACCTTGGAACTGAGTTTTCCCCTAAAAACTTGACAGTGTGTTAAGGTGGAAAAATGATTAACTTTGACCAATGAAAAGGGGGAAAGATGAAACGCAGAAAATTCAGTTCGGAATTCAAATCCAAGGTTGCCTTGGAAGCACTCAAAGGGCTTAAAACGTTAAACGAAATTGCCCGTGAATATGAGGTTCACCCGAACCAGATCAGTACATGGAAGAAACAATTACCGGAACGATTACCGCAACTATTTTCTGAAAAGCCCTGGTCCTCAAGTGAGCATGACCGGGAAAAGGAAATGCTATACCAGCAAATTGGCCAACTTCAGGTTGAACTGACTTGGCTAAAAAAAAAGGTTAACATCATCAATTCCTGATTGTCGGATTATGATAGATATGAATCATCCGCAGTTATCAATAAATCGTCAATGCGAACTTTTAGAAGTCCCTAGATCAAGTTATTATTATGAACCAGTTCCAGAGAGCCAATTGAATTTGGCATTAATGCGATTGATTGATGCCCTGTATACCAGAAGACCATTTTATGGCAGTCCTCGCATGACCCGGTATTTACGATCCAAGGGGTATTCTGTTAATCACAAGCGCATTGAACGTTTGATGAGATTAATGGACTTACAGGCTGTTTATCCGAGGAAGAATCTAAGTTGCCCCATTCCTTTACCACAAAATATATCCCTATTTGCTACGAGGCCTTATCGTAAGTCAGAACACCTTTATTATCATCTTCAGGAACCCAGCCTTGCGGATTGCGCCCAATTCGCCTGGAGTAGAATAAATTATTGAATTGGGCGTCGCCATCGCCAAATCCCAGACTGAAACGCATGATATTACTGCCTTCCATAAAAAACGGACGGTTTTCGTTGAAGTAGGTTTCAAATTCCGTCAGATTAAAATCTGCCGGGTCCGCTTCAACCTGACCAAAATCCGGATTAATGGTGGCATTAAACATCAGTCCTTTGGGACTAGTGTAGCGAATATCAGCGCCAATATTTGACAGCAGATCATAATTATTTTCATGAACCGGATTGACTAAATTTTCGGAAATAGCCGCCGACCCGGCCATATAAGGCGCAATATAAATTGGATTTTTCACCTTAATATCCTTCAATCCGGTCAGTGAGCCATATTGAGATACAAAGCCCTCTTCCCCACGAGACCAGTAAGACCATACGGACAATTCTTTATTGTGACGCGGTAATTTTCGGTATACCTGAAAACCCCATCTCATATTTTCGCTGCTTGTAAAACGCAGTTCACGAAAAGGTATCCGCCACTCCGCGGTCCAGCCGTTTTCATCGACATGTGAATCACCTTCCCAGACCGCATCCCAGTCATCGTCCGCATTGGTATCGTCAAAACGCCGCAAGTCGTGTTTGACGCCGGCGGCATTAATCCCGAATTCAAAAGCCGTGCGATTATCATTATAAGTGTCAATCGAGACATAGATCCAGTCCGATTCGGAATAATTATCACGTCGGGTAAGAATGGCGCTTATCTTCTCCGGCTCAGGGTCATGTGCCCGGGCGCCGACATAAAGGTAATCATTATCATAAAACACACAGAATTCGGTCCGGTATGTTTCCGGCGTCCCATCATTGGGATCACGCTGAATGAATCCTCCCTGCCAATTGCTATTCTGCCAGACCGCTTCATCAATAATACCATCGATCGTCAGTTTTTCACTGTTTATATAAACCGCCGTGGCTTCCCGAAGTCTGAATAAATCCAGTTCCTCAGGTGTGAGTTTTGCTATCGATAAAAATGGCAGAATGAGAATCATCCCCAATAAAATTGATCGTTTCACAATCCAGTCTCCACTTTCAGTTTTCATTACAATTCATGGTATAAAGACGATCAAATGCAAAAAAAAGCTGTCCATTTTAGAAATTCTCTTTATCCGATTAAAAAAAATGCTAAACTATATGGCGAAATCTTTAGGACAATTAAATTATATACAGATTATGAAGACAATTGAATTAACTCTCGGCATTGACATCGGTGGAACCAACACTAAATTCGGCCTGGTAGATAGAAATGGTAAGGTATATCTCCGTGACAGTCTGAACACTGAGGCCGACAAACCCGCTGAATACCTTTTAAAGCGTCTGTTTAAAAAATTGAAGGATGGAGTTGGAAACATCTCTGAACATGTTGTAATTAAAGGAGTCGGAATAGGCGCTCCCAACGCGAATCATTATACCGGAAAAATTGACCATCCGCCAAACCTGAGCTGGGTTTCAGTTGATCTGGTTGCGCTGATCAGACAGCATATCGATCTGCCGGTCAGCGTCACCAACGATGCGAATGCCGCCGCATTAGGCGAAATGGCGTTTGGAAATGCCCGGGGTATGCAAAATTTCATCGAGATCACCCTTGGAACCGGTGTCGGCAGTGGAATCGTTGTCAACGGTGAACTGGTTTACGGCCACGACGGATTTGCCGGTGAGATGGGACATGTGACAGTTGAACGAAACGGACGCAAATGCGGATGCGGACGGCTGGGATGCCTCGAAGCCTATGCCTCGGCCACCGGAATTACCCGAACCATGCGCCAACTTCTCGATTCTTCGGATCATCCCAGCGATCTGCGGTTTCTCTCTGACGCTGAATTAAGTTCCAAAAAAATATACGATGCCGCTCTGGCGAAGGATAGATTAGCGCTCGAAGCATTTGAAATTACCGGCCGCTACCTTGGCGAAGGAATGGCGAATGCCGTACTCTATTTCAGTCCCGAAGCCTTCATCCTGTTTGGTGGTTTGGCCGCCGCCGGCGATTTGATTTTCCAGCCGGTAAAAAAATATATGGAAGCCAATCTGCTGCCTATTTTTAAAAATAAGGTGAAAATCCTCCCCTCGGGTCTGCCCATGAGTGACGCCGCTATCCTGGGAGCCAGCGCCCTGATCTGGCATGAAATCAACTAAGCGAATTATCAACTTAATAAAAACACAAAAGTCCCTCCGGAAGAGGGACTTTTCAGATTATCATTTGTGAGTCCGCGATTAAACCATCGCACTTCGCAATTTTCGTTTCAATGACTTGATCTGGCTGCGGACATGCACCAGTTTTTTATGATCGCCGCCCGCCAGAGCCTCATCCCGTAATTTCTTCAGATCGTTAATTTTACTTTTAATCTTTTTCTTGTTGACCCCAACAACCTTGTGGTGCACGTACATATCAATATTGAGGGCTTTACAGATTGCCTCCAGAAGATGGTCCTTATTCAATTGGGTGTAGCCCTTGACGGCCTCACTGTCAATCTTCGAGGCAATTTCCCGCATTTCGGCAACTGTTTTGTGCTTCAGTTCATTAAATGTGTAATCCATTTATCTTCCTCCTGACTAATTTACATAATTGCAGATAGTAATATAGAAACAGAAATGGAAATATCAAGGTGGTTTTTAGGCGTAACAACAGGACAAACGATATTTTCTCAATGGTATATCAGCAAAAATAAAGGTAAAATCTCAATTGACCCGATGAACGATACGATAAGGATATAATTGATGATTATTCAAATTATTTTTATAAATTTATGTTGAAATGTTTTTCAATGTCTAAAGCGGATGGAACCATGTATAAAATACTTTTTATCGATTACTAAAACCGGTGAACCCTTTGATTGAGCGATTCATTAAATCACTTCAACAGGAAATGAATAAAGGCGATGCTCGCGAGGAGAGTTATTATAAACATCTCGAATCGCTTCTTAAAACTTATGCCGATAAATGCAAAATCAGAAATATTGATGTAACAGTTTTACCAAAAAAGACCGAAGCCGGCAATCCGGATTTCAGGGTATGGGATGGAAAAACCCGTATCATCGGCTATATTGAAGCTAAAGATCCATCCGTCCATAATCTTGATTATGTTGAAAATACTGAACAGCTGAAACGCTATCGGGATACTTTTCCAAACGTAATCCTGACAAATTTCTATGAATTCCGGCTTTATCGTAATAGTGAATTAATTAATAGTGTCTTAATCGGCAGGCCGATTCTGGCTCAAAAGCTCAAAACTGCGCCGCCTGTTGAAAACGAGGAAGCATTCTATCGTCTGATGGAACTGTTTTTCTCATTTTCCATGCCGGCTGTCCGCTCCGCTAAAGCGCTTGCTCTGGAACTGGCCAAACGGACACGTTTTCTTCGCGATGAAGTCGTTTCAATCGAACTGGAAGAAGAACAGCAACAGGGTCGAAAAGCCATTCTTGGTTTTTACGAAGCGTTTAAACAGTATTTAATCGGAACAATAAATCATAAACAATTTGCCGATCTTTACGCTCAGACAATCAGTTATGGATTATTTGCCGCCAGAACACGGGCGACAGATGTTTTCAATCGTGAACTGGCATTTAAATATATACCCCAGACAATTGGTATTTTAC
>JAUSPJ010000303.1 GCA_030655795.1 Fidelibacterota bacterium
AAAAAGAAAGAAAAACACCTGGTGGTAATTTATTTTTCTGATCCGCAGGAACGTTTTTTGATGCCGGAAAAGCGCTATGTGTATATTGAAAATGACTCTGCCCAGCAAGCCAAGGAAATTACCAAAGCCCTGGTGGATGGTTCCAAGACCGGGCTGATTAATACATTCCCAACGGGCGTCGGTATAAAAGAGGTAAAGGTTAATGATGAAGGAACGGCTTTTATTAACTTTAGCAAAAATTTGACCAAACTTCATCCGGGCGGCTCAACTGCCGAAATGGCGACAATTTATTCCTTAACCAATTCTGTTACGGAAAATGTTTCCAGTATAAAGAAAGTTAAAATATTAGTTGATGGCAAGGAATTGCCGTCAATTAAAGGTCATATATCTACCAAAAAAGCATTTACTCCCAACCCCGAACTTTTTGTCCCTGCGAAAGAGGAGAATAGCTAATCTTCTTATGGCCGCAAAATCAAAAATATCACGCATCCGTAATATCGGTATAGTTGCCCACATTGACGCAGGAAAAACAACAGTTACGGAAAGAATTCTTTATTACACCGGCAAGTCTTACAAAATGGGCGAGGTCCATGATGGCGAAGCAGTTATGGACTGGATGGCTCAGGAGCAGGAAAGAGGAATAACCATTACTTCCGCAGTAACAACCTGCGCCTGGAAAAACCACGAAATTCATATCATTGATACCCCCGGTCATGTTGATTTTACGATTGAAGTCGAAAGATCACTACGAGTGCTGGATGGTGCAGTTGTTGTCTTTTGTGCAGTCGGCTGCGTTGAACCGCAATCGGAAACTGTCTGGCATCAGGCTGATAAGTATGGTGTGCCTAAAATTGCCTTTATCAATAAAATGGACAGGGTGGGTGCAGATTTTTTTGGCGCGGTAGAAATGATGCGCGACCGTTTTACCTCTATCCCTCTGCCCATTCAGATTCCCGCAGGCAGTGAAGATAATTTTCGCGGTACGATTGATTTAATTTCTCAAAAACTTCTAACCTGGAACGATATTAGTCAGGGTATGGATTATACCGTTTCTGAAATACCTCAGGAATTTGCCGAACAATCCAGAGTTAAAAGAGAAGAATTAATTGAAACCCTGGCCGATATTGATGATGATTTGGCGGAAAAATATTTGGGTGGCGAAGAAATTACTGCGGATGAAATTGTGGAAGCTCTGAGGAAAGTTACTATTTCGCTGAAAGCAGTTCCGGTACTTTGTGGTACTGCCTTACGGAATAAAGGCATTCAGCCGGTGCTGGATGCTGTGATTGATTATCTGCCGTCCCCGGACGATGTCCCCCCCGTTAAAGGGATAAACCCGATTACAAAAAAGGAAGAAATTCCACATAGTTCCGACAAGGAACCACTGTCTGCACTGGCCTTTAAGATTGTAATGGATGAAGGCCGCAAGCTTACTTATCTGCGGATTTATTCCGGACAAATTAACACCGGCGACGAAGTTTATAATGCTGCCAAGAAAAAGAAAGAAAAGGTAGCCCGACTTTTGCGCATGCATGCCAACAAGAGAGAAAGAATCGATAAAGCGTCGGCAGGTGAATTAGTTGCCGTATTGGGCTTGAAAGAAACAACTACCGGAGATACGCTCTGCGATGAAAAATATCCGATCATGCTGGAACAAATAGAATTTTACGAACCGGTTATCAATCAGGCCATAGAAGCTAAAACACCGGCAGATCAGGAAAAGCTAACAGCATCTTTGTCCAAGTTAATTCAAGAGGACCCTACGCTACGCGTGAAATATGATGATGAAACGGCACAAACAGTTATTTCCGGTATGGGAGAATTACATCTGGAAATTATCGTCGACCGGCTGAAAAGAGAATTCAATGCCCAGGTTAATGTCGGCAAACCGCGGGTTGTTCATCGCGAGACAATTTCCCGGCATGTGGAAGCCGAAGGAATCTTTGAAAAGGAACTGGGCGATAAGAAACATTTTGGGCATGTTCGCCTGTCTTTAGCGCCCCGCAAGCGGGGTTCGGGTAATGTTGTAATCAACAATCTCGAACCCTCGATAATCCCGGTGGAATATCACGAAGCAATTGTTGAAGGTGTAAAGGAATCTTTAATGAGCGGAGTGCTCAGCAGCTATCCGGTAATTGATGTCGAGGTGAAAATCATCGGCGGTTCTTACAGAGACGGTGAGGCTTCTTTACAAGGTTATAAAATAGCGACCGCGACTGCTTTTCGCGATGGATGCAATAAGGCGGATCCGGTAATGTTAGAACCTGTTATGCTGGTGGATATTATCACTCCCCTGGAATTTATGGGTGACGTTATTGGCGACATTAACTCCCGCAAAGGTGAAATTCAGTCGATCAACCCCAAGGGAAATGTCAGTGAAGTGAAAGCCAAAGTGCCGCTGAAAGCCATGTTCGGCTATTCTACAGATTTGCGCTCCGCAACACAGGGGCGCGCTGTTTTTTCGATGATCTTTGCCGAATACGATAAAGTATGATGTGCTTTGCGTTGGCGGGCATACTGCAAAAAAGAATATAAAACAAGTATTACCTGTTCCAGATATTTGATGTTCCCCATCCCGGGGATGTGGCTTTCCAGTGCATTGATAAAACGAAAGCATCTCTATCCCATGTTTATGAATTTTATTTTAAATTTATATCGAAAAAAACTTTTTAAGATGGCCTCAGTAACGCTGATGCTCATCTTCTTATGTTCCTTTGCCGTCTTTTATTTTGAACATGGCGAATCCGAAGCTAATATTCGCTCACTTTGGGACAGTTTCTGGTGGGCAATAGTTACTGTC
>JAUSPJ010000305.1 GCA_030655795.1 Fidelibacterota bacterium
CGCATTCCCCGGCCGCCGCCGCCGGCAACCGCCTTTAAAATCACCGGATATCCGATATCGACAGCAGCTTTTCGTGCGGTTTTAACATCAGCAATGACATCTTCGCTACCGGGAATAACCGGAACACCGGCTTTTATCATAGTCGCCCGGGCTTCGGCTTTATCGCCCATGCGCTTAATAACCGATGGCGATGGCCCGATGAACACAATTTCGTTATCCAGACACATCTGGGCAAAATCGGGATTCTCAGCGAGAAAACCATAGCCGGGATGAATGGCGTCGGCATTGGTGACTTCAGCAGCGCTGATAATTTGAGATTGTTTCAGATAACTGTTCTGACTGTTCGCCGGCCCGATACAGACAGCTTCATCGGCAAATCGCACATGCAGCGACAGAGAATCTGCCGTAGAATAAACCGCAACCGTAGGAATACCCAGCTCTTTACAGGCTCGAATAATTCTTAATGCGATTTCGCCTCGGTTGGCTATGAGTATTTTTTCTATCAAAATCTAATCGAATTAATAATTCTTACCACGGATAATTTAGCCAGCAGGATCAATAAGAAACAAGGTCTGATTGTATTCCACCGCTTGTGCGTTATTTGCAAGAATTTTGACCAGTTTGCCCGAAACTTCGGATTCGATGACATTCAGAATCTTCATGGCCTCTATAATGCAGAGCGGCTGACCAATCGGAATATGATCGCCTACTTTCACATAGGGTTCAGCATCAGGAGCCGGCGCCCGGTAAAATGTCCCGACAATCGGCGATTTTATTTCCGTACCACCGCCATTCTCCTCGTTAGGAGCGGCCTTGTGTTCTTCGGCAATAGCGGCCACTTCCACAAATTGCGGCAATTTGTTACTCACCGGAGTTTTTTGGGCATGAACCACATTTTGAGCGCTTCCGGATAAATTCTTGGCAATTCTGATTTTTCGCCCCCAGCGGGATATTTCAATTTCGCTGATATCATGGGATTCAATAATTTTGACCAAATCGAGAATTTGATTCTTCTTCATAGACCTCTCGCGTTATTCTTTAATCCGTTCAATATAGGCGCCGGAACGCGTATCAATACGAACTTTATCGCCAACGTTAAGAAACAGAGGTACTTGGATGGTTAAACCGGTCTCCAGTACCGCCGCTTTGGATGCTCCGGTAACCGTATCGCCTTTCATTCCCGGCTCCGTATCGTTAATGATTAGATTAACATGCGATGGTATATCGATATCGACGGCCTCGTTCCCGTAAAAAAGGACCTTAATTACCTCATTTTCTTTAACGTATTGGGATGCCTCTTTAAATATTTCATCATCCAGAGGCACCTGATCATAGGTTTCGGTATTCATAAAGATAAAATGATTTCCGTCGTGATAGAGATATTGCATTTCGACGGCTTCAAGGCGGACAATATCAATTTTCTCACCCGAGCGAAAGGTGTGATCCACGACCTGTCCGGTGCGAATATTTTTAAATTTCGTACGAATACGGGCCCCGCCTCGGGCCATTTTCACATGTTGAAATTCAATAACTCTGAGTAACTCACCGTTTAAATTGATTATTAAACCGTTTCGAATATCTGTTGTTGACGCCAAATGTTCCCCCTTCTAATAACTAATCGCGCCGTTGAATTTACCGCCTCATGTTGTTAGTGTCAATCAATTTTTGCTCCATATTCACTCACCTGATTTCAATAATTCTTTTTTTTAACTACTCAGCCGTATAAAGTGAGTAAGTTTTATTCTTATTCCAGGGCTACACTGCGGAACGGCACTTAGCTCGACTGCAGAAAAACATTAACCATCCGGCAGCTGCCGGATGGTTAATGTTTATGCCGATCGAAGATTCTCCGAGGAGTCCTACGTGACCTTTGGAAAGGCATGCCTATGGCATTATTTCGCTTCGGGGTTGGGATGTGGAAGGGCTACAGAGTAAACACCCTGTTGCCAAATGAAAATTATAAAACCTGAAATGTTTGCGGCTGAGTAGTAACTTTTTATTAAAGTTTTGGCGATATCTGGTATTTTGTCTTATCTTTGATTTATGATTGCGTTTTCCGGAAATAACTGGTCGGAATTATTTAATATTGCAGCCTTGGTTTTACTACCGGTTTTCCTTTACGCGGAAATGCATTATCGGCTGCCGTTATTAAAAGGATTTCTCTATAAAAAACAGCCGGAGATTCTTTTTGATTTACCCTGCCGCACAGAAACCGGTATCATCCCGGTGCTCCTGCTGATCAAAGACGCTCATTGGTTCCCGGTAACAATTGACAGACTATTAGTCCGGCTGATCGCCCAGGACGGCCATTCAATTTACCGGGAAATACCTGTGCCCCTTAAAAAGCAGGTAACTCAAAAATGGTTTCATATAATTATTGATATTGATGTCTCCGAATACAAAAACCAATGGCTGGGTGTTGACTGTTTTGCCTATGTAACTTATGGAAAAAAATCCACTGTTATTCATAACGATAACTACCGTACCCTGTCACAACGGCCGTTTAACATCTTCATCGATTCCGATCCGATTCCCCTGGAAAAAGGCTGGCTTTGGGGAGACATGCACTCGCACTCATCCTTTACCGAAGACCAGGTTGAATTCGGCGCCCCGCCCGAATGTTACCGGATCATGGCCCGGGCTATGGGAATCTCCTTTTATGCGCTGACAGAACATTCCTATGATATGGATGACACGGAGGACTCCTGGACAGAAAACGATCCGCAACTGCGTAAATGGGCTAAATTCCGGCAAAGCATTCAGGAATTAAATGCGAACGACCCGGATTTTCTGATCATTCCCGGAGAAGAGGTATCGGTTGATAACGGATTTGGACGCACTGTTCACATGGGTATTCTGAATAATCCGAATTTTCATATCGGCACCGGTGACGGGATGGAACATTCCCTGGGAAAAGAGACCGAAAACCACTATGCAAAAGTCCTGGACTCCATCCCTGAAAACACCCTGGCATTCGCCGCGCATCCCTTTGACAATCCGTCCCTGCTTCACCGCCTGCTAATTCGCCGGGGCGTCTGGAATCGCTGGGATTCTCATCCGCGTCTTGACGGATTACAAATCTTAAACGGTAATCCTACGGCAGATTTCGAATGGGGTAAAAAATTCTGGATCAGTCAGCTGCTTAAAGGACGCCGTCAGTTAATCTATGCCGGGAACGACTCCCATGGCAACTTTAACCGTTTCCGCCAGATTGTGTTGCCACTGCTGTTCATGCGGGAACATCGTCACCAGATTTTCGGATATAACTTAACCGGTGTAAAAAGCGATCTGGCAAAGGGCATGAATGGTATCATTAAGGATTTGAAAAAGGCAAGCGTGATCATATCAAACGGCCCGTTTATATGTTTATCGATGGACTCAGCAAGAATTCTCACCATTACTGCAAAAACCAGTACGTTTTTTGGTTCGCTTAAAACGATTTCTGTTTACTTAGGCGATCCCGCAAAGCAAAAAGAGTTCAATTTTCACACGAAAAAATTCCAAAACGGACAAACCGATCACACAATACATTTAGCTACAGATGACATCCCGGACCAGGGATATTTCAGAGCAGAACTCAGCACACATAAAGACAGATTCGCGATGACTAATGCCGTGTGGTTTGAAGTTCACCCAAAGGTCATTTAAAAACACCTGGATTATTTTAAAGAATATCTCAGTAAAGTTTATTAATATCACGTATTAAAATGATGGTTCAATAAAGGATCTGTAATGAAATCAAATCAATCTGCCGATATGGAGAGAACTGAGTTTTTACTGGAACGTCTAATCGGTCTCGCCAGGGATGTTTCGCACAGGCGATATGGGAACCCACAGGAGATTTTCGAATTAACCAAAATAGGAAAATATCCGCAAAA
The DNA here is from genome assembly GCA_030655795.1 of Fidelibacterota bacterium. Taxonomy (GTDB): domain Bacteria; phylum Fidelibacterota; class UBA2242; order UBA2242; family UBA2242; genus B118-G9. The sequence goes on from JAUSPJ010000305.1 coordinate 3,879, forward strand.
AATATCCGACCTGGCTGAATCCTTCGGAATGATGATGGTTAAAATCGAAGGACGTGAAATCAGACTTGAAGAAAAAATCGGTGAATTGGAAGAGCTAAACCGTGACCTGAAACGTCAGATCCGGGAACGTCGTTCGGTAGAGGATATGCGAAAAAAATATGAATTCATCGCAAATTCTTCCAAAGAATTTATGACCTTAATCAACCGAAATTATCAATATGAAGCAGTTAACGACGCCTATTGTTATGCCCACAATCGGGATCGATCGGATCTTATCGGGCAAACAGTATCAGAAGTCTGGGGAAATGAGGTTTTTAAGTCTGTTCTGAGCCGAAATTTAAAACAGTGCTTCGAGGGCAATGAAGTCCGCTATCAAGAGTGGTTTAATTTCCCGGCGCTGGGGAGGCGTTATTTCGATGTGGTCTACTATCCCTATTTTAACCGCCTGCCTGCCTGGTCGGCAGACAGGAAAAAAGTCACCCATGCGATCGTTGTTACCAGGGATATTACCGATTTGAAACGGATGGAGGAGCGGCAACGGGAACTGGAATTGCAACTGATGAAAGAACACCGCCTGTCATCGATCGGGCTTCTGGCGTCTGGTATCGCGCACAACATTCGATCACCGCTGACGGTAATTATGGGCAATGCAGAATTATATAAGGAGAAATATCCGGATGGCGGTCAGATGAATATGATCATTCGGCAGGCTGAAAACATCGAAAAAATTCTGGATACAATGATGGTTAAATGCCGGGCTGAACAGACGACTGACACTACGGATATTGACCTGAACAGCCTGCTTCGTACCGAGCTGGATTTTCTTGAAACCGATCACTATTTCAAACAAAAGATCGCAAAAAACTATCAATTTGCTGACAATTTACCACTGGTCAGTGGAGTCTACGGCGACTTCTCCCAGGGCCTGATAAACATCATTAACAATGCCATTGATGCGATGTGCCACTCCATCGACAAAATTCTCTCTGTCCGGACATATTACGACGGTAACACCATCTACATTGACATTGCAGATACCGGTTGTGGAATTGAACAGGAAAACATTCCGAAGCTGTTTAACCCGTTTTTTACAACAAAGGCGTATCATTCGGATAAAAGCAGCGCCGAACCGAAAGGAACCGGTCTGGGATTATTCAGTTCTCACCAGATATTGCAGGCTTATGGTGTTTTATTTGACGTTGAAAGTGAAATTAATAAAGGGACGACTGTGCATATTAAAATCCCTTATGACAGTCGCCAAAAACCGTATACCGGGAGCGTACAATGAATAACAAAATGACACCTGATCCAAAACTGCTGAATCGCCTGGAGTCATTGCGGCAGAAAATCTCAGAGGAACAGAGAGAATCTCTTAACCAGGCTCAAAAAAAAGGGGAAAGCAGTTATAATAAAAAGGTCGATGAGCTGCTGGATTATCTGTCCAAAGTTGCCCGTGATATTTCCCGTCGGCGTTACGGCGATCCCCTGGAGATATTTGAACTGACCAAGACCGGTGTGTATCCGGAACGGATTTATGAACTGGCAGAGTCCTTTGGAATGATGATTGTAAAAGTGGAAGCCCGCGAACTGCGCCTTGAGCAGATTATAGAAAAGCTGCAGAACCTGAATGCTCATCTGCAGTCAGAATGTGACAATCGGGCAAAAATCGAGAAAGAATTACAGGGTTACCGCGATAATCTTGAATCGCTCATCTGTGAACGTACTGACGAATTGATGAAAACCAACGAGATGCTGAAAATCGAAATTCTCGAACGTCAGGCAATTGATGAAGACCGTAAAAAACTAGTCGATGACCTCCAGGAAGCTATAGACAATATCAAGACCCTGAAAGGCTTGATTCCCATCTGTTCCTCCTGTAAAAACATCC
>JAUSPJ010000309.1 GCA_030655795.1 Fidelibacterota bacterium
ACGGGAGATCGAATCGGATACGACGGAAGGCGACTGGACCAATAAAAACAACTACTTCCACCGGCCTCTGTACAAGGGCAAAAAACCGGAATAAACTATTTATTCTGATCATTTTATTGGTTTCACAATTCTTCACAAATTATCTGAAACCTTTTATTCGATATTAATGTCAAATTTCGTAATATAGCGCAACGTTATCAGGAAATTGAAAAATTATGGACAGACAGAATTCACGCCTCATCGCTTTCAGTGGGATATTTATCGCACTCCTGCTGGGAGTTGGGTACGCGCTGGCTTTTGTACCGAATGTTGAACTTTTGACTGCTATGATATTCATGTCCGGTGTTTTAATGGGATTTAAACGTGGCATCATCATCGGTGTCGTCGGGGAATTCCTGTTTTCCGCACTCAATCCAATGGGCTCCGGTCTGCTTTTCCCGCCTATGCTGATTGCCCAGCTAATCGCCATGGCAATTGTGAGTTTTTCTGGAGCGCTATCGCGCAATTATGTGCTCAGTTGTAAACGGGGGGTAATAAGTTCTATTCTTATGGGAAGTATTGGACTGCTGTTGACTCTGTTTTACGACATACTGGTATCCGCCGCCTTTCCGGTTTCTGCAGGATTTTCATTCCGGGAGCTTGTCGGTACAATTATCGCCGGACTGGCATTCAGCGCCGTGCATTTAATCGGAAACACATTAGTATTCATACTTTTGGTCCCGATAGCGGCTCAGCAGGTTTACCGCGCGATTCCCTTTTTCTCGGAATTTTTGCCCCTAAATTCATCAATTGAAAAAGCCGATGTCGATTAAGCCTTTTTTGCAAATACTGATAATCGTCGGTGTTTTCTATATCGTTCCACGAGCTGTGGAATCCGATTCCAGCGCCTATCAGCCAATCAACGCTACTGAATTACTATTATCGGAAAGTAATTTAGTCATTGCGCCATTCGATGACTGGGGTTTAAACGGCAGCCTCGGCAGCTACGGACTGCCGGAATACAGCATTCAGATCCTGTTCAATGATTTTATCTTGAGTGATCCGCTCTATGGTTCCATACCAATGTCCTGGATTAATCCCCGCCAGCAAGTAGTCGGGATTGATCCGTTTACCGACTGGATATCACTGACACCGGTCTATGCCGATTCGGGGATTAATCTCTCCCGTTTTGATTATTATCGGGGCGATTACGGTTTTTTAAACTTCTCTGCAATTGTCTCAGGAAATATTTCCGAAAATATCTTATGGCGCCTGTCCGGGGAGAAACTTGCTTATGACGGCGGGTATGGACTTCTGGGTCCGGATTATAAAAATTTTAAAGAAAGTATCATTCAGAATTTTTTTCTGGATATCAGAAAACTATCCGGACAATGGCAAATCGATATTGGCAGCAGCTACCAGAAATATTTTCCGGGGCTGACAGTCCCAACCGCCTCATTAGTATCCAACGGCGAGAAATTCCTAAACTGGACCCATGCCGGACGCTTGAAAGAGTACCGGACAAATTTTTATTTATCGGGTACACGGTCAGACAACAACGGATCGTTAAAAACCGGAATCCAGTTTGCGAACTTTTTATATAATACCACAAACGATAGCTCCGTATATGTCTATACGGCCGAAGCGTTTCAATATTCGGGACTCTTAAGATGGGATTTTAATGCCGGTATGGGCACAATTACTCTGGAAATCCTGCCTATGCTGGAAAGCGCTTATGTGAAGCACGGCGACTATAAAAAACGGACACAATTCAAGCAGTCCATTGCATATTCAGCGGAAGGAAATCGCTTCGATTATCGTCTCCGTTTTGGATCATCAAATACCAATCCGACTGCAGACCTGACTGCTAAATATTCGCTCTCGAATAAACTGTCTGTCGATCTCCGATCGGCGCTTGATTATGTTACTTATCCTCTGAGTTATTTCATCGATATCGGAGGAAAAACAACCGACAGACTGGACACCGACGGCTTTTCAGCGTTCCGGCAAAGTCTTGGATTACGGTATAAATTCGGGAATAATCACATTCAATCCCGGTTAGATTATAGCTCCGCCGATTTTCTGACTCCGTCAAAAAGTGCAATTGAATCCAGCAGTTACACACTGCAAAAAAGGTTACTGAGCCAATTTTATTTGACAGAAGAATTTTATTTCGAACTTCCCTGGCGGTTCACACTGAAGGGGCGGACAATTTTTTCTCCGTCAACCGATGATGATCCAAATTTATTGTTCCAGGGCTGGTCGCGAATTACAAAGGACCTGTTTCTTTTTAAAAACAACCTGCATATATATTTATCCGGCGATATGTATTATCTGACCGGTTCCAATTCAGTTGTCTGGTTTGAACAGTTGCGTACTCAGGCTCAAACCAATATATCTTACTATACCAATGAGCGGCTCAGCGTCGGCGGGATAGCTGGAGCACGCATCGGACCATTTCATATTTTCTATTCTGTGTACAATGCCGAAGGCCGGGCATTTTCAGCGCTACCTGGAGTTCTTTACCGGAACCGCCTGAAAGTATTCGGTATTGACTGGACATTCATTAATTGATATATTCAAGTCACTATTAAATGAGGTAGAAAATGTACAAACGGTTTACTGAAATTGCATCACTATTGATTCTCTTTTCCGCTTTCCTTTTCGCTCAAGATTCACTATCCGGCGAACGCACAATTTATTTAAAAAATGGTGACAAAATCACCGGAAAAATCATCGAGGCCAATGCTCAAACCGGTGATGTTACCGTTGAAACGAAATACGGTAAACTGACCGTCAACCAGGAAAACATTCTGGAAGAAGTGGTATCCATCGAACTGGCATCGGGGGATAAGCTGAAAGGCCGGATTCTGTCGAAAACCGATAAAGTCACCGATCTCCTGACCGACTACGGAATGCTCCAGATT
>JAUSPJ010000322.1 GCA_030655795.1 Fidelibacterota bacterium
AATCTGACCGGAATTGACATTCAGCGCAACAAAGCGATTGTGGGCATTAACGCCTTTGCTCATGAGGCCGGTATTCACCAACACGGCGTTTTGAAAAGCAAGCAGACCTACGAAATCATGACTCCGGAAGAGGTTGGCTGGACCGGTGAAAACCTGGTCATTGGCAAACATTCCGGGAAACATGCCGTGAAGGCGCTCCTGGAAGAAGAGGGTTTTCAATTGGACAAAGAGATAATCTCCCAGATCACCGAACGGGTAAAGGAATTGGCTGACAAGGAGAAATCCGTTGAGCGTGATGATGTAATTGCCATTGCTCGGGACATTACCCATCAGCTGACCGAAGAGGAACAATTTGTCAAACTGGAAGAATTTTCGGTTGTTACCGGGTCGAATATGATACCAACAGCATCGGTAAAATTAAGAGTAAACGGCGAGGTGAAGATCGCTGCCGGAATCGGTGATGGCCCGGTTGATGCGATCAGTAATGCAATCTGGCAAGTGGTTGATTCATCGTTAAAACTCCAGGATTATCACCTGAAAGCCATTACCGGCGGAACCGATGCTCTGGCCGATGTGTCGATTAAATTATCTGATGAAAATTTCAATGTGTTTGTTGCCCGGGCGGTGGATGAAGACGTTATTCGCGCCAGCGCCAAGGCGATTATCAAGGGAATTAACAAAGCGTTGAACTATAGAGAGAAAATTCAAGCTCAGGGATAAAGGAGAAAACGGTGGGAAGTACGATTACGGAAAAAATACTGGCGGCCCACTGTGGTCGTGACATTGTAAAGCCCGGCGAATTAATTAACGCCGAAATTGATGTGATTATGTGTCACGATGTGACTACCACGCCGGCTATTGATATGCTGGCGGAGAAAGGATTGAGCAAGGTCGCCAACCCGGAACGGGTGGTGATTATGCCCGATCATTTTGTACCGAATAAAGACATCAAATCGGCGGAGATGGTGGCGAAAATCCGGCGCTGGGCCAAAGAACAAGGTATTGAAAAGTTTTATGAATTGGGACGGCATGGCGTTTGTCATGCGCTGCTGCCGGAACAGGGACATGTCCGTCCCGGAACAACTATCATTTGCGGCGACAGCCATACTTCGACGCACGGAGCGCTGGGCGCATTTTCCACCGGCGTCGGCAGCACCGATCTGGCGGCCACACTGGCAACCAGTGAACTATGGTTCAAAGTGCCGGAAACAATGTTGTTTAGCATGAATGGAAAACTCGGTAAAGGCGTCTATTCCAAGGATGTGATTCTGGAAATTATCCGGCGGATTGGCGTCGATGGCGCACTATATAAAACCATGGAATTTACCGGTGAGCTGATTGACGATCTGTCTGTCGAAGCCCGCATGACCATTTGTAATATGGCCATCGAGGCTGGTGGAAAGTCAGGAATCATTAATCCCGACCAAAAAACAATCGACTATGTCAAAGCCCGGACAAATGAACCCTTTGAACTGTTCTACAGCGATCCCGATGCGGAGTACAGTCAGATAATTGACATCGATGTTTCTGAGCTTGAGCCGATTGTGGCGTTTCCCCATTTGCCAAGTAATGGCAAACCGGTTTCACAAGTCGGCAATATCTTGGTGGATCAGGCCTATCTGGGCAGCTGCACCAACGGACGCATTGAGGATTTGCGGGTTGCGGCAGAAATTATGAAAAATAAGAAAGTGGCGAAAAATACCCGGATGATTATTGTACCGGCCACTACAGACATCTGGAAACAGGCGAACAAAGAAGGTCTGCTGGATATATTCATGGATGCCGGCGCGACGGTGTCAGCACCCACCTGCGGCGCCTGTCTCGGCGGACACATGGGTATTCTGGCGGCCGGTGAACGCTGCATCAGTTCCACAAACCGGAACTTCGTCGGCCGCATGGGCAGTCCGAAATCGGAGGTCTATCTCGGGAGCCCGGCAACGGTCGCCGCCTCGGCCATTGCGGGAAAAATTGCCGACCCACGGAAATATCTGCAGGAGACATCATGACAGGAAAAGCACATTGCTATAAACGCGATCACATTAATACCGACGAAATCATTCCGGCCCGCTATCTGAATATGGACAAGGAGGCTGACCTGGCAAAACACGCCATGGAGGATATTGATGTTGATTTTGTAAATCGGGTCAAAGAGGGTGATATGATTATCGCCGGAGAAGATTTTGGCTGCGGCAGTTCCCGGGAACATGCGGTCTGGGCCCTGCGGGGTGCCGGAATCCGGGCGGTTGTTGCCGATACATTTGCCCGAATATTTTACCGCAACTGTATTAACAACGGATTTTTAGCAATTGAATGTAAACAGATTAGTGAAAAAGTCGAATCCGGCGATGAGTTGACCATTGACATTGAAAATGGAATCATCAAAAACAGCAGCAAAAATGAACAGTACAAATTTCTGGCAATTCCGGGGTTTGCCCGGGAAATCATCGATGCGGGCGGTTTGTTGAATTATATTGTGAGGAAATCATAATGAAAGTAAAAAGGATAGCAGTTCTGCCGGGCGATGGCATCGGTCCGGAAGTCATGCAGGAGGCATTGAAAGTTCTGAATGCTGTACAATCAAAATTTGATGTGAAATTTGAATACAGACACGCGCTGGTTGGTGGTGCGGCCTGGGACGATTACCACTGTCATTTACCGGAAGAAACCCTGAAAACCTGCCGTGAATCCGATGCGATTTTATTCGGATCGGTGGGCGGTCCGGTGCGTGAACAGGATACAGACCGCTGGCGCAGAGTTGAAGTGAATTCCCTTTTAGGTCTTCGAAAAGCCTTTGGACTGTACGCCAATCTGCGTCCGGCCAAATTGTACTCCGCGCTGGCCTTTGCGTCGCCATTACGAAGCGATATCAGTGGAAAGGGGTTTGATATTCTGATGGTTCGCGAACTCACCGGCGGGATTTACTTCGGCAAGCCCAAAGGCCGGACCGGCGACGGTGATGAAGAAGCCGCCTTCGATACAATGATCTATTCAAGAGCGGAAATCAAACGCATCGCGCGAGTTGCATTTGAAGCCGCCCGCAAACGGCGGGGAAAAGTCACCTCCATCGACAAAGCCAATGTCCTGACAACCCTGGTATTCTGGCGGCAGGTGGTGGAAGAAATTGCCAAAGAGTATCCCGATGTGGAGTACGAACCCATGTATGTGGACAATGCCGCCATGCAGTTAACTAAAAATCCCCAGCAGTTCGACGTCATGCTCTGCGGTAATATGTTCGGCGATATTCTATCCGATGAGGCCGCGGCGCTGACCGGCAGCCTCGGGATGCTGCCCAGCGCCAGCATTGCGGACGGCAGTTTTGGGATGTATGAACCCGGCGGCGGATCGGCCCCGGATATTGCCGGTCAGGGTGTCGCTAATCCCACCGCGCAAATCCTCAGCGCTGCGCTGCTGTTGCGTTATTCTTTCGATATGAATGATGCGGCGGAAGCAATTGAAAAGGCAGTGGAAGATGTTCTCAACGACGGCTACCGCACCGGTGATATCTGGCAGGCGGGTGGGAAAAAAGTCGGTACGGCGGAAATGGGTGATAGAATTGTGGAAAAAATATAGTCAAAGAATTCATAGTCTCTACGTTCTATTGAAATTTTTCCCCCGGTACTTTTTCATTGACAATATCGGAAAAAACCGCTACTTTTCCCCCGGTATTAATAATTGAAAGAAAAATGACACTGAATACACATCATCTGAATCATCATATTTTCCGGAGAGGAACTGGGATGAGATAGTGTGATTCTCAAAGCGTAGATTTTAGCCCGGTTCCCCAAAAAGAACCGGGTGTTTTATTATGAAAGGAAACCCATGTTAACATTAGCCATTCAGAAATCCGGCCG